>JAFTQV010000079.1 GCA_017462605.1 Clostridia bacterium
AAAGGGAAGCATCCCTCTCCACAGTCACCTGCGGCGACGTGATATATAAGCCTTCCCCAGCGGGGGAAGGTGGCACACGAAGTGTGACGGATGAGGTGTCTTTGCAATCTCGCCCGGATCCTTCGCTGCGCACGAGGATGACACCTAAAGGTGTCGGGCGAGGCTTACCGAGTACAAACGAAAGACCCACTCAGTCACCTTCGGTGACGTAATATAATACACGTCTTTGGGGGTCAGGGGGCATTTGGACACCAAACGCCCCCCTCTCTTGCCGAGCGCAAAGAAAGACGGATGCAAGGCTGCGCCTGGATGATATGCAATTCCTAAGGACTAGATGATATACACGACGGGCGTGATGATATACAAAGCCATTCGGCTTTGATGATATACCAAGTCTGCGACTTGGATGTGGATACCCACCTTCTCTTACCTCGCGGAAAAGAAAGCCTCGAGGATATTCGCCTTTGTCTCAAGCCAGAGAGAAAGCGTGTGCTTCGAATACGAATATCCTTCCGAATAGCCTCGGAATGCCATGGCAGGGAGCGCCGAAAGGCGCAGAAGCGCATTCAGAATATCGGCGCCGCCGAGACCTTCCTTTGCAGTCAGAAGGACCGCCACGGTCACAAAGGTGCAGACGGTCGAGGGAATAAGCTTTAAGACGAGCGTGAAGATCTTTTTTCTCTCGGGATCCTCAAGCTCGCTTCGCCTTTCAACAGCCGACCTTGCAAGCAGGGATTTCGGTGTCAGAATAGCGGGACGAAGCCTTTTGATTTTCTTAAATATTCCGTCAGTTTTTCTGCCGAAGCTTTTACCGCCGAGATATTCTTCATATGAGCTTCGCGAAAGACCGTGAGCTATAAGGACGGCGTTTTGCCTCGAGACACATTCGCGCTCGGAATAGCCGCGCAGAAAATCTCTCAGAGCCTCAATATCATCTCCCGATACGCGCTCTCGCAGACCGTCATATCGCTTTGCCGCCGAGATATACTCATCCGTCTGCATACCGCAGCCCTCGCCTGCATTTTCAAGTGAAAAGTAAATTATGTATCCCGATATCAGAATAAGTATAAGAGAGGATGTAAAGCCTTCTTTGAAAAAACCCGAGAAGCTGACGTCCGTAAAGGTGATAGCTACCGTCATGATCGCGGCGGTAAGAGCTATAAGCTTGCCGAGGTTATTTATAAGCGCGGCAGTCGTCTTCTTCATCAGCTCTCCCGAATCGAGAACGGTATCCTCAAGCTCGCGAAGACTTCTCATTTCTCTTTACCGCCCTTCCCGGAGAGCTTGAATAGGACTGCGCCGAGCGCGTTTGAGATAGTTCCCGATAGGGCAATGACTGTTACCTCTTCGGCTATTTTTGAGAATAGCAGGAAGAAAATAAATATCAGAAGCCAGACCACAGGCGCAGAGGGGGTAGAGAATACCCTTGATAAAAGCTTGAAAATCGGTATCGCCGATATAAGAATAAGGAAGAGCGCGAAGCCCGAAAGGACCTTATCGCCGCCCTCGCTTTGCCATAGCGGAAAGTAAGCCGCCGTTACAATAGCGGGAGTGCCTACCGATATAATAAGCCCTAAAAACGCAAGTATAAAACGGCTCGACCTTTTCATTTTATTTATCTCCTCCGCCGACAAGCTCTCTCATCTTACCTATCCTTTCGCCAACCCTGTCCTTGACGTACTGAGGGAGAGCCGAGGACATGAAAAGCTCGTAAAGCATCTCGACCTCAAGCGAAAGCACCTCGATCGAGGTATCGGCGCTTCTTTTCACCGCGTTTGCCTCGGGTATCTTGATCGCAATATCGGAAAGCGCAGTCTTAACTGCCGCTAAGGCTTCCTCGGATGCGGCAAGAGTTTTTTCAAGTCTATCCTTCATCTCTGTGCTTTCAGTTCCTATCAGATCGGTCTTTTCACTTATTGATTTAACCTTTGATCCGAGCGCTCCAACGGCATCCTTAACCATAGGCAAAAAGCCGCCTTTGTAAACAAACATTAGTATAATAGAGCTAATAAGCGTCAGTGAAGAGAGTATCTCGCTTGCGTTATCCTTTATAGCATCCAGGAGCGAAGCGAAGAAGCCAATACCGTTATCGGGCTCGGCTGACTCTGCCGTATCTGTAATAACGACCTCATCTTCCATAGTCTTTTCGACCGCCTCTCCCTCGCTCGCAAAGGCTATGGTAGAGAAGAGAAGCAGCATAAGCATAGCGCATGCGGCAATAGCCGCAAATCTTTTTAAAATAGTCTTTTTCATTTGTTTTTCCTTTCTTCAATAAAATTAAATATTTCGTGCCCCTTGATCTTCTGGGAAAGCTCCCCAAGCTCGAGCCCAAGATCGCTTATCATATCGAAAAGCTCCGAGCATCTTAAAGCGATAAGGTCAAGCTCCGCCGAGCTGTGGGGCGCTCGGGATATGCCGTACTCTGTTTTTATAAGAGCGGTGGCAGGGATAAAGCTTCCGCCCGAGCTTATCTTAGGCAAGGCAATTCCGAGAGGAAGCTTTGCGTAATCAAACTGTGCAATTGAATCCGATATCGGAGCGGTAATATTCCCGAGAGCAATGACCCCCTCGCCAACGCCCTCGAGCTGAAGAGTGAGCTTATCGCGAGAGCCGTTTTCTATTCCGCTGAGATAGAGGAAGCGGCGATCCTTATCGGTAATGGAGCGAGCAAGCTTGTATTTTATTTTTATCATGCTCACTCACCCCCGACTTCTGTGAATACGCCCATAGAAGCGAGCGCGTTTTCTACCGCGGCGATATCGTCTATCACCGAATTGAGCCTTTCAATTATGAAAAGCGGAAGCTTGTCAAAAGCCGCTTTCATATCCTTTGCGGTGTAGCCTCTGCCGCCGAAGGAAGCGGGAGCCGTGGGCCTTGTGGGCAATGATGATATCTTAAGATCCGCGATCTCGCTTTCTGTGATTTTTGATGTTTTCATTTTATTTCCTTTCGTTATGCTTTATTTTTTTACGTTGCCCTTCAAGCTGAATCGGTAGGCAACGTTGTATATTCCGAATGGCGAGCCGTAGCTTTCGGAATAGAGAGTGAGTTGTTTTTCCACCCATTTCTTTTCCTTTTCTCCGATAGGGACGGTGCAGCTTTCCTCTGTCGTCAGCGAGAGCCCCGAGAAATCTATATCGGAAAAAACGAGACTTGATCCGGGAAATCTTATCACCTCGCTCGAGCCCTTGCCGTCTGATGAGGATTCGACCACTATCTCGGCGCCGCCTCTTATTTTGAATTTGACGGATACCGAGCCCTTGACCGTGCTTTTCAGAACGTGCGGAAAGCCGCAATTGTCCTTAGCCGTCTTAAGCGCATACCTCGGAGCGTGCCCCGCGAAGGAATAGTAGCTTGGGTGAAGAGCCTTTCCGAATGCCTCGCTCCACTCAGCCATATCGAAGCCCTCGGCGGCTGAAAGCTCGGGCGGCGGTAAGCCTCGCTTATCGCTGTTGAAGACCGAAAGAGAGCCGTCCTCTGATGCAAAGACCAGCCTTTTTCCTACCGTTCTTATATGAGTCAGAGGATAAAAATCTCCCCCTCGGTATTCCTCGGTGGGATATACCTCGTATCTTTTGCCGCCTTCCTCGGTGTAGTACACCGTCTCGCCCTCGTACTCCGCGCTGTAAACGGTAGCGAGCGCGACCTCATCTGCCTTACCGCTTTCCGAAAAGCCCGAGCGGCAAAGGGGAGAGTATCGGTAGACCCTCGAATCGTTTTTATATGAGCCTATACCGTTAAGCAGATACCATTCGTATTCGGTGTCTCCCATTTCATGGCGGAAGGTAGCTCTTGAATCGGCAAGGTATATCCGTCCGCCGGCGGCGGCGCAAAGATATCCGTCAAAAACATCAAGCTTTATTTTTGAAAGATCCTCTGAAAGCAGCTTGGGGTCAACGTTATGCGAGCGGTGCGCCACGTATCTGTTGCCGCTGATGCTGCTTTTTCCGAGAGCGAGTATGCCGCCTTCCGAGACGAAGACGGGATCGTCGAAAAAGCTTACCGATTCACCCGAGCAGCCGACTGCGCTATGCGTGTACGTAAGGGGGTATATAACGGGTAAGATATTCGAATCGGTCTTTTCGGGCTTGTGGTAGAATATGCTTCCGTTGCCGTCCTGACCGCCCTTGAATACCGCAAGAGAATCGGAGAGAGCGAGCATTGAGACAACGTCTCGGTTGCCGTCTCCGTCCAGAAAATAGTTGAATTCTCCGAAGTAGAGAGGCTCGTTTTCTCCGCTGAGCCCGAGATTTGTATAGAATACGTAGCCTGGGTATTTCGGGTTTCCGCTTAAGAATATCCTTCCGTCAAAGCTCGCCGCGCATTTGCAGCCGTGTATGACGTATGAGGGATATTGATCGTTATAAATATCGGACGCGATAAATCCGCGGTGCTTTTCGGTATAATCCGACTTTGCCCTTGAAAGCTCGCCCATGATCGTGACGGTCTTTCCGTTAAGCTTCGTTTTATCGGTCAGCTGGAAGGAAAATCCTATGAGCTTACCGTCCTTGTATTCGTTTGAAAAGCCAAGGGGAGTACCGTTCAGCTTGCCTTCCTTGAGCATCTCAAACGGGTTGGTCAAGGGAATATAAGCTCTCAGATAGAGATTCGATACGCCGTAATTTATAACGCGCGATCCGAGCGCATCCGCTGCGCCGGCAATGGCTGAAAACTCCTGCTCGCTTCCCGAATAATTGCAATTGGTCAGCGAAGAGCAGAAGCTGAATGCGTTCTGCCCGATAGATTCAAGCGCGGAACCGAGATGCAGCTTTGAAAGAAGCGCGCAGTCCGCGAATGCCGAATCACCTATTTCAACAACCGTGTCCGAGAGGGTGACCGAATTCAGATATTCGCATTTGTAGAACGCCAGATTCTCTATTGAAACAACGCCTTTCGCGATAATGCATTCATCAATGAGAGAGTTTGCAAAGCAGGATACTCCGATCGCTCTTACCGAATATACGGAGTCTCCTATCGTGACCTTAGAGGGAATATATACTATATTGTCCGTACCGTTATATCCAACGGCCTTACAGTATTTTTTCTCCTCGTCGGTAATGACGTACTGAACGCCCTGACTGCCGTAAGCCAGATCGTCGCAATTTCCGATAAAGGTTTTTTCATACGCATCTCTTGTCAATAGATTTCTTTGCTCGTATATCTCGCCGTTTACCGCTACCGTCGGGATATAAGGCGTTTTGACAACAGAGATCTCCTTGCCGGTTGCGGCTATTATTTTGTTTTTGTCCGGGAAATAAAGCTTTCCGCGAGAATAATATGCAGTGAGCTTATCCTCGCTCACACCGTCGAATACTACCTCGTCGATAAGCTCGCCCGAGTCGTCAAATGCGTAGGTAGCGAGCTTGGTCCCCGAATGAACGGCGAGCCTGTCTTTTCCATCGGAGTCGGAAAATGAGTAAAGACCGTATATCACGGCGCCCGTGTCGAGAATTTTTCTGTATCCGGGTATGCTTTCTATGACGTCGGAGCCGCCCGATGAGTAATCTCTAAACATATTTTCGGCATAAGCAAAGCGCCGTTTATCTATTCCGCTTCCGTCTCCCGAAAGATCAACTCCCTTCATATCCGAGTAGATCTCGCTGTATTCGTAAGTGCCTTTGTATTTTTTATTGGATCTCATAATTACGCCCACCCACCAACGATAGTGTAGCTCTCGCCGATACCGAGAGGAAATGCGCTCCTTATCCTTGCCGCCTCGCTCCTGTAAAGATCAAGATAAAAGCTTGATCTTTCGTAGTCGTCATCGAGCCAAAGATAGGATGCCGTCAGGATCGGAAGGAGAGCTTCAAGCTCCTTCGGGATATCGATATCGCCGTCGGGATAATTCTTATCGATCCTTGCCGCGCGCCTGCGATACGTCAGTATGATCTTGCCGCAGTAAGCATTTGGAACGTAAAGAGAAGAGCCGAGCGCGCTCGCTCCCTCGATCTCGTTTCCGTTCTCATCCCTTGGGGGCGCTGTGACTCTGAAAAGGTCGGGAATGAGCATTGCAAGGTCGATCCTTCGCCTCGAACTCACCAAAGGGATGTCCGCTTCGCGCGATGCATCTGTTCCTTCGAAGCAAGCAAGATCAAAAACTGTAAAGCAGCCATCGCTCGGGAATATAAGCTCGTCGTTTGGCTCGCAAAAGCCGCGGCACACCGTGTGAGCGCCCGAAAAGCTGAAAGTCTCTTCCTTCGTTTTGCTTTTATGAATATAGCTGCCCGAGCCTGAGGCGGTGAAGGAGTATGAGCTGCCCTTCAAGTCGAAGCTAAAGCTCTCATTTGCGCGGCGGGTGTATTCCTTCACGTAACCAACGATCGGCAGAGGCGCTATTCCGATCTCCCGAACGCTGTCCTCCGCAAGCTCGGTCATTATGCGGAAAAGCGCCCTGTTTGCAGAGAATATAAAGCCGTCCGTCAATTCGGGCTCATCCGAAAAGCCGAGAGCGTAGGTCTCGCTGAGAAGTTCGTTTATTGTCATTATTATCTCCTTTCGTTTTTTGAAAAAGGGAAGCCAAGCACAGAAGTATTAATGCGCCGGGCTTCCCCCATTATGCTTTGTATATAAGAGAAGTATTAACCTCTCGTATATAACGTTAATTCAGACAATATGTAAACTATACTATCCAAAACCGGATCAAAGCTCGGTTGCGCCGCTTACTTCTGTTGCGGAGTCAACAGCAAGAAGAATATGCTTGTAATTGCCGAAGCCAACGCCGAAGCGGCATCTGCCGTTCCAGATATAGTTGCCCGTGTGGTGATCGACCCAGTTTGAAACGGTGAGAGGAACGCGGTTGAAGAACATATTGCCCGAAAGGTTCTTATTTGCCTCGCTTGACATGATCATGACTCTGTCGTCAGAAGTCTGCCAGTTGGGCATGATAACGATATTCCAGTTTCCGAACTGAAGGTTTATATCGTTATAGCCGTTGCCGAGCGCACCCTCGGAGCCGCATACCTTCTTTGCAACGGTCTCCGCAAGAGGGCGGTTGCCGGGAAGGATTATGGTGTCCGCGGTGTAGCCGAGGATCTCGCCGTTTTCGTCCTTCATATTGCGGAGCTTTATCGCAAGCTCTCCGAGAGCTTCCTCGAATACCGAGGTGAGGGGGCGTCTGCCTGTATCGCCCGTTCCGAAAATATCGCCGTAGAAGAAGTTGCTCTGAACACCGCCGCCGCTCTTCGGACCCCACTTATGCGCGGAAGCGAAAAGGGGCAAGCCGTCGGGAGCGGTGAGATCAAGCTCTGCCTTTGCGAAAGCGCCTGCGGTCTTAGTGCCGTTTGCAAGCGCGTACTCGCATATCTTGTGCATCGTCTTGTAGTAGGCTCTTGTGAAATTCTCAGCTCTGCGCTTCGCATCCTGAGCCACGCCGTAGTTTGCATCCTCCATCATCTCCGCGGTGATGGTGAATTCCTTCATAAACTGGATATGCTCGATAAATTTGCGGTAGGTCTCCGAGATAGCGTCGTTCTCAGCGCCGTTGCCCTCTGCCGCTGCCTGGAATACGTCAAACTCATTCTGACCGACGATGGTCTCGCCGAATTTGCCGCTTTTTTCAATATTGAAGAGCCAGTCGCAAATGCCGCCCTTCTTGGTCTGCATATCGCTTTCATGCTCGATGACCATTTTTATGGGGGTCTCGAGCTTGCCGATAGCAGCGTTATTTAATCCGATTGATTTTGAATAGATTATCATTATTAATATCCTCCTTGTTCTTCAAGAAAACTTACTATTACCTTGCCGTTCTTTTCTCTGCAGCTTGTGATATCAACGATCATGCAGCCGTATCCGTCGCCGGGAGCGACTCCGTAGGCATAACCGTCATCGTTCGTCATAAAGCAGACGTGGTCGCCGAGCATGATGTCGGTACCTGCTACCCCGAAGGGCGCTTCAAAAAGCATGCTGGGAGTAACTCTGTAGCAGAGAACGTAAGGGTCCTCGGCCTTTGCCTCGGCGTAGCTCATGAAGGTTGCAACGTCGGTCTCTCCGCAGGGAACTACGTAGTTTACACGGTTTGCAAGAGGCATACCGATCGGAATAGCGACGTCGCTGATCTTGGGCATCTTTATGACGCTGGGTTGATTTGTAGATGAATGCTCGATTCTTATAAGCTTAAACATTTTTTATCCTTTCTTATTTAGTAACTTTTTTGTAGAGTATTTGTATCTCACGGTCGGAAAGTCCTGAAAACAGCTCTCTTGCCGCTTCGAGGCTTCCGCCCGAAAGATGATCTGCCGAGTCCATAGCTCCGCTTGGGACGGAGCTTTTAAGATGACTTCTGTTGTCATATCTTCTCACCCTCGGCTCGGTGGCGAGATAAGCCTCGCGCGCTGTGAGTCCGAGATCGCGAAGCGCGGCGAATCGCAAGGGATCGGAAAGCTCTGTGATGCTCGTCTTACCTCTGAGCTCCGGAAATTCTTCCTGAAGAGCCAAAAGATCGGCTTTTGCAAGCTCCTCATAGTTGATCTCATCTTTGGGCGTAGCTTCATCAGCAATTATTTCTTCATCATTATCGGTAACCCCGTCGGCTCTGATCTTGCCCTCGTCCGTGAGAATATCTTCCGCTCCCTCGGGAGCTGCAGCTGAACTTATTTCCGCCATATACTTAACCTCTCTTTACTCTTAAATCATTGCCCTTGGTCTTTGTTACCTTAGGCTCGTCCTTGGTGGTTCTGGGAGCGGATATCTTTCCGCCCTTGTTGGTTGCGTAGTCAGAATATTTCTTATTCTTCATTTGTTGTTCCTTTCTTATCGTTGTATTTTGATTCTAAATAATCGAGATACTCTTTTGAGTTGACCGTTCCGTATTCAAAGGAAAGCCCTCCTGTCAGGCTGCGGACCTGCGAATAGATCCTATCGAGGTAAAAAGAGTCGAGCCCGAAGGTTTTCGCATATCTTTTTGCCTGCGACGCGGTAAGACCGTACCTTCTTGCGAAGCTGACTACCTTATCCGAGGTCCTGAGGCTCGCTTCTCTGACGGCGGCAGCCGAGGCGTAAAGCGCATGCTCCTTGGAAAGTCCGCGGCTTACCGCATTTTTGAAAACGCTTTCGACGTTAAAATTCTCGGTCGCGCCCATTTCCTCGATGAAAGCCTCTGATATCTTTTTCTGGACCTTTTCGTAATCCGAAAGATACCTCTCGTACCCCGAGGCGTTTTTCGCATCGGAGATCATGGACATCTCCTTTGCCCGCTTTTCCGCGCTTATGTAGTTTTCGCCGTTTATGCTCTTGAGGTATTCCTCATATCCGCCGCCATAAAGACCGGAGCGCGAAACCGTGTCTGCAAGAGTGCCGTACCCCGTGTCGCTTTTCATAAGCTCAGCCTTGGCTTCGGATAGCTCTCTTGCGCCGCTGTCACCAACCTCGCCGCTCCTTGCTACGAAGGCTCGGTAGCCTTCAGGATCGTTTCTCTTCAGCTGCTCCTTCAGCTTTTCCGTTATTCGGTTCACTTATGGCTCCTCCTTTCCTTACAAGCTCCGTAAAGTATTCAACGTTCTCCCTCGCGTAAGGGTAGTGCGCCCGCTCCTGGCATTGCCAGTACCTCAAAAGGGTGGAAGGATCGGTAGGATCTCCGAGAGTTCCCGCCGTTAGGTTTTCGAGGTTTCTTTGCCAAAGAGCCTCTCTTTGATAAGAGGATCCCGCATTGAGATCTACCGAGAAAAGGTATGAGTCGTCGTAGCGGAACTCTCCTCTTTCCGCGTCAAACACAAGGAAATCATATTTATTGAAGGCTGCGTTGTGTATCCTTCCGAAGGCGTCCTTGAAGGTAAGCTCGCGCGGCTCGTCCGAAAAGGCGAGATAATGCTGGAAGATCATCGCGTCCACCTCTGCGAAGAGGGTGTGCTTCATCTTTTTCTTGGATTCAAGTCTTCCCGTTGCCTGAGAGATACGCAGCTGCCTTGCGTAGCCGGATTCGTTTGCCGTCTCGCCTATGCCCTGGAATGCGTCCGATATGCCGAGTATTCTCTTTGAATGCTCGTAAAGTCGCTCCGCCTCGGCGATATCCTGAGATATATCGGGCGTTGTATCCACTGTGCCGTACTGAGACATGCTCTCTCCCGGCTTCATCTTGATAAGCTGACCGAATACCGTGTTGTTGATCGCTATGCTCGTGTCCTCGGGGACAACGGGCGTTACTCCCGAGCGGAGCAGCTTCTGGAGTATTCTTGACTCTATTTTATTGATAGCCTGCTGCTCGGGGCGTATGTATTCGCAGTCCGACTGACCGAAAAGCCTCTTTTCGACCGAGGTGTTTTTCCTTATTGCTATCGGGAATCCCTTCGGCATATAATAAGGAACCTCGCAAGCCTCGCCGCTTCTCGGATCGCGTACGGTCTCGCTTTCAACGTCTTTCGTCACGAAGGTAGGCACTCCCTCGCATACGCATTCACCCTCGCTCCTTCCGCATCTCTTACAAACGCGTATTTTCCGCTTGTAATATCCCTCGATATCCGAGAGCGTAGCAGAGCCCGAGAAAATGAACTGCGAGACGTCGCCCTTTTCGTTTCTGTAAAAGCAGAGTATTACCGAAACTGTGTCACCCGTGTCAAATTCCTCGTTGGAGACCTCAAGCTCTGCAAGATATGAGTCCTCTTCGCTGATCCCGTAGCGGCGTATAAGCTCGCCTCGCGTAGTGGTAAATCTAAGAAAAAGGTATTCCATATCGTTTATCTCGTAAACGTTCGGCTGAGGTATAAGGTCCATAGGCGAGATGCAATGCACGCGAACGCCGCCGTGAATGTCTCCGAAATCGGCGTTACTGTCCCACTCAACGAACCAGACGCTGCCGCCGTAAATATAGGTGTAGCGCTCGTCAAGATCAACGAGCTTCTCATATGGAAGCCTGTCGCGTAAGGAGCGGAGAAGCGCTTCGATCGATACCGCAAGCCTCTCTCTCTCCTCGCTGTAAAACGAGGCGTCCGCCTTGGGCTGAGGGATATCCGAGGATACCTGGCTCTCCACGATCTCATAGGTGATATTGCGAACGGTGAGAGCGCGCTCGCCGCCGTCTATCTCATCTGAGCCGCGGTACTGCTCCATATGCCGCCTGAAGTCTTCAAGAGTTCCCGAGTGAGCGTTCTTTGCGTTTTCGTAAAGCGATCGGAAAAAGTCAAGTCTTTCTTTTTTGTTTTTCTTTACTGTTTTCACATAGGTTCTCCGTATTTCTTTTTTAAGTATTCCTTCTCATTTTCGGAAGCAGAGTAGTAGTCTTCCCACATATCACGCGTCCAGATCGCTCTCTTGAGAGACGGAGTGATCTCCGCCGGCCTTGCCCAGAATATCGCAAAGCCTCGAAGAGCATCGGGGGCGTGCGTTATTTCGTGAGGCTCGTTCATACAGTCCGAGGGCTTCAGCTTATCAATGGCAAGCTGAGGCAGGCACTTTATAAGCTCCGTGCAAAAGGAAAAGATCTTAAGCCTCGGCTCGCCCTCTCTCGTTGCAAGCAGCTCCTTTATGGCAAGCCACCCCGTCTCGCGGTCGTTGGACGTTTTTGTGAAATTCACGCCGTACTCCGAAAATATGCTCGCCTTCGTCCTTCCTGTTTCCTGGGTCCTTGAAAAAAGGTCGGGCGGAGCGAGAGTCGCGTAGATATCCTCTCCCGGCGGCGTTCTTTCGGTGATAGCCTTTGCGCTCTCGCCGATCGGCAGCCCCGACTCGCAATACTCGCGGTAAACGTAGGCTACTCTATCGGGAGAGACGGCTATCCAAAGGCATACGAGGCGGTCCAGACCGTAGTCAATAGTTCTGTACTTTCTCCACTCCCTCGGTATCTCGAAGGGGTGGCAGGTGTGTATCTTGGCATCAAACTCGTTGAAATACTGCCCCTCGAAAATATTCCAGTCTCCGTATAGCAGAGCCTTCTTTTCACGCTCGGGAAGAGCGAGAAGCCTTCGCTTGTAGTCGGGGTCGCCCTTCATAAGAAAGGCGTTGTCGTCAAGCAGAGATGGAATGAATATTCTCGTCATTCCGTCCTCGCCTATAAATCTTTCGTTAGCCACACCCGTGTCAACAAATCTTGCCTTTACCCACCCGTGTCCTATTCCGCCGGGGTTGGTCGAGGACTTGATCTGCTTCGGAAAGCTGTTCGCTCCTCTGACTCTCGAAATGAGATAGATGTATTGCGCCTCTGTGAAGTGCGTAAGCTCGTCGAAACGAATGCAGTCGTATTCGGCGCTCTGGTACTGGTAAACGTCGTTTTCGGTGGCGCAGTATCCGAAATCGATGCAGGAGCCGTTTTTGAATTTACCCGTATGGGTAGATGAATTGAAGCTGAATATGGACTTCGGATAAAGAGAAAGACTCGTCCTGATCAGGGATTTATCAAGCTCCGCGAAGGTCCTTCTGAGAATAAGCTGCTTTGAGCCGGGATACCTCAGCGCGAAAAGCAGTGCGTCCACCACCTGGCCGAAGGACTTGCCGCCCCCTGCCGCTCCGCCGAAAAGCACCTCGGATTCCGCCGCGTCAATGAAAAGCTTCTGCTTTTTCGTAACCGTCAGATCAAGCCGCATTATTCAGTCACCGTTATACGAACGTCAAGGTCACCGTCGCCTACCTCATCGCCGACTCCGTATTCTGCCGCAAGCAGAAATTTGACGAACGACGGATCGTATCTTTTAGTCAATGCTCTGTCTATGAGGTAATCCCTCCTGATTTCACCGCACTCCGCATACGCTCTGTCAAATTCCTTGTGCCGCCTGAATGCTTCAAGCTCGGCTAAGGTCACTCCGATGCTCCTTGCGAACTTCGAGAAGCTCGGCGCCTCACTCTCGGAAAACGAGAGAAAGTAGCCGTACATCAGTCTCGGAAGTCCCGCGTCGTATTTTCTTCCTTTCTTCTTCATTTTTGCTCCTTCCTTTTCAGGTATCTTGCGGAGTGGAAGCTCCCGGGAAGCTTCTCCTCGGCTCACCTGCAAATCCATTATAGCAGACTTTTTTCGGTTTGTAAGCGTCAACTTGGGTAAAAGAATAGCCTCTTGACACCTGTGGATTTGTGCAAAATGCACAACAAAAACGCAAAAAAGCAGACCGCCGCGATATGCGACAGTCTGCCGTAAAATACTAACTATTTAATTATATTATTTAAGATCAGTTACATAACTATCTCATAGAGAGCCAGAAGCTCCTCTTCGATCTCTGCCTTGCGCGCCTCTATCTCGGAGGCTCTGACGTAGTCGGTGCTTGCAGAGCCGAAAAGCTCCTCGTCAAGAGCAACAAGCTCCGCTTCAAGCTTTTCTATTTTTTCCTTTGCCTCGCGCAGCTTCCTTTCGTTTGCCCGCTTTTCGGCGTTTTCGCGCTTGCGCTGCTCGTAGTCCTGCTTTGACGACGTGGGCGAGGCTGATGCGGTCTCGGTCAGGAGTCTCGCTCTTTCGGCTCTCGCCTCGCGTATTCTTATATATTCGGAATATGCGTCGTCATAGTCCTCAAGACTGTAATCAACGAGACCTCTTTCGCAGTCGGGATCAAGCTCGATAATTCTCGTAGCTATCCTGTTGATAAAATACCTGTCGTGCGAGACGGCGATTATCGTGCCGTCAAAGGCAAGAAGAGCATTCTCAAGCGCCTCGGCAGAGCCGATATCAAGGTGGTTTGTAGGCTCGTCCATAACGAGAAGGTTGACCTTCTTAAGCATAAGCTTCGCAAGAGTGAGTCTCGCTCTCTCTCCGCCCGAAAGCACGCTGATCGGCTTGACTATATCGTCCGCATCAAAGAGAAAAAGAGCAAGGACCGAGCGCAGATCGCCGTCGTTTCTTTCGGGGTACTCGTCGTGAAGCTCCTCGAATACCGTCTTATTTTCGGAAAGACCGCGGTTCTCCTGATCGTAGTATCCTATCTTTATATTATAGCCGAGCGTGAGCTTGCCCGCATTCGGAGTAAGAAGCGAATTTATGAGCTTCATAAGAGTAGACTTTCCCGAGCCGTTCTTGCCGAGGAAAAGCACTCTTTCATACCTTCTTATAAGGAAGGAAATATTGTTGATCAATGGCTTTTTGCCATACGAGAAGGAAAGGTCCTTTACCGAAAGCACGTCTCCCGCGCTGGCTTCCTCGGATGCAAAGGAGATCCTTATATCCTTCGGCGCCTTTGGCACAAGCTCTATCTTTTCCATTCTTTCGAGCTGCTTTTCCTTCGATCTTATCGTGACGAAGTTATGCTCTCGGTTGCACCTGCGCTGGAATTCGATGTTTGCCTTGATGCGAGCGATGACCTTCTGCTGCTCGCGGTAGCGCTTCTCAATGTCCGCGGCTTCCTTTTGCTGAAATTCCTTGGTTTCGGAATAGTTTCCGTTGTAAAGCCTCGCGCCCCCATATTGAATATGAAGAGTTTTATTCGTCGTTCTGTCAAGAAAATATCTGTCGTGCGAGATGATGACGACCGTCTTTTTATAAGCCGCAATAAAGCCTTCGAGCCATGAGAGCGAATCAATATCAAGGTGGTTCGTCGGCTCGTCAAGCATCAGAATATCAGGCTCGGTGGCAAGAAGCCTTGCAAGAGCAAGCCTCGTATACTGACCGCCCGAGAGGGTTGATATCTTCTGCTCGCAAAGCGCCTCGTCAAATCCAAGGCGGATAAGCATGCTTTTGGAGCGGGATCTGAATTCAAGACCGCCCGCCTCTCTGAATCTTCGGTTTTCCTCGGTCAGAGCCGCCGCCCTTTCGACCGCGGCATCGTGAAGCCCCGCCTCGGAAAGGTGAGATACCTCGTCTTCAAGCGAAGAAATACGCTTCTCCATAGAAAGCAGCTCTGGGAATGCCGAGTACATATATTCAATAGCGCGCGTGTCCTTAGGTAAAGCCGAGAGATCGGGATTTTGCTGAAGGCAGCCGACCGTGTAGCCCTTCTGAAAATACACGGCGCCGCTGTCGGGCGCGTATTCACCCGTTATAATTTTAAAAAGGGAAGTTTTTCCCGCGCCGTTTACTCCGATAACGCCGACCCTGTCGCCGTCATTTACCGAAAACGAAATGTTTTTCAGGACGGTCTCCCCGCCGAAGGAAAGTGAGACGTCCGATACGGAAAGTGCTATCATTATACCATACCTTAAATGTTTTTTACATTGATTATTTTATCATATACCTGCGCTAAAATCAAGCGGATTTTTTTATTTGCCGATCGGTCGTCAGAAAAAAGCGCAGGCGATGACCGCGACCTTGCATAAAAGCATAATAAAACGCATAAATATGCATAATATTCGATGCATACCCAATGAATATTTCCGCTTTGCAAAAATATTTTCGCGCGCCGACGAAAAGAAATGAAAGCTTTTAAATTCGATTATTTATATTATTTAAAAGAATGATTGTGAAAAATAACCAAAAATAGGGCTAAAAAACCGTCAAATGAATATTAATTCAACAAAAATGAATTTTATTCATAAAAAGCATTGACTTTATGCAAAATGAGTTGTATAATGATTGCACAAAACAATTTCGCTCTGAAAAATGAGCCGTAAAGGAAATTAAAATGGATAAGACTAAGATCAAAAAAGTAGTCCTCGCCTACTCGGGCGGACTCGATACCTCAATCATCATTCCGTGGCTTAAGGAAAATTACAATAACTGCGAGGTCATCGCCGTATCGGGCAACGTTGGCCAGGCAGACGAGCTTGAGGGTCTTGAGGAGAAGGCTATCAAAACCGGAGCTTCAAAGATCTACATTGAGGATCTTACCGAGGAGTTTGTAGACGATTACGTTATCCCCACCGTTAAGGCAGGCGCTCTTTATGAGGAGTATATGCTCGGAACCTCGTTTGCGCGTCCCGTTATCGCAAAGAGAATAGCCGAGATCGCTATTGCCGAGGGCGCAGACGCTATATGCCACGGCTGTACGGGTAAGGGCAACGACCAGGTTCGCTTTGAGCTTACCATAAAGGCGTTCGCTCCCGATATGCCTATCATCGCTCCCTGGCGTGAGTGGAGCATCAAATCCCGTGAGGAAGAGATCGAGTACGCCGAGGCGCACAACGTTCCTCTTAAGATAAACCGCGAGACCAACTATTCTAAGGATAAGAACCTCTGGCATCTTTCCCATGAGGGACTTGATCTTGAGGATGCGGGCAACGAGCCTCTTTACGAAAAGCCGGGCTTCCTTGAAATGGGCGTTTCTCCCATAGAAGCTCCCGACGTTCCTACCTACGTTACCATCGATTTCGTTGAGGGTACTCCCGTAGCGGTTGACGGCGTAAAGATGAGCGCAAAGGAGGTCATCCTTAAGCTCAACGAGCTTGGAGGAGCCAACGGTATAGGACTTCTCGATATTATCGAGAACCGCCTTGTCGGTATGAAGTGCCGCGGCGTATACGAGACTCCCGGCGGAGCAATTCTTTATTTCGCTCATAACTATCTTGAGACCATGTGTCTCGATAAGATGACCGCCAAGGAGATCATCCTGGCCCTCAACGAGCTCGGCGGTAAGAACGGTATCGGTCTGCTGGACATCGTGGAGAACCGCCTTGTCGGCATGAAGTGCCGCGGCGTCTATGAGACCCCCGGCGGAACCATCCTCTACAAGGCCCACAGCGTCCTGGAGAGCATCTGCCTGGACAAGATGACCCTGCACGAGAAGCAGAAGCTGGCCATTACCTACGCCGAGCTGGTTTATAACGGTCAGTGGTTCACCCCCCTGCGCGAGGCTCTGGCCGCATTCGTGGACAAGACCCAGGAGACCGTCACCGGTAAGGTCCGCCTGAAGCTCTACAAGGGCAACATGATCAACGCAGGTGTTTGGTCCGACAACTCCCTCTACTCCGAGGAGATCGCTACCTTCGGTGAGTCCGACTACGATCAGAAGGATTCCGCCGGCTTCATCAACCTCTACGGCCTGCCCATCAAGGTCAAGGCTATGGTGGATGCCAAGAACAAGAACAAGTAATCAAGAATAGACCCAAAAGAGATACAAGTTACGAGATGCGAGATACAAGATACCTTGGCCTCGTCGCTTGTATCTCCTTGTTTTTCTTTTCTCAAAATTATCAAACACGGAGGAACCCCACATGAATTCCCTAAAAAATACCCATTTTCTGAAGCTCCTGGATCTCACCCCCGCTGAGATCACCTACCTCTTGGACCTCGCGGCCGACCTGAAGGCCAAGAAGAAGGCGGGTATCCCCCACCGCCTCTGCGAGGGCAAGAGCATTGCGCTGATTTTTGAAAAGACCTCCACTCGTACCCGTTGCGCCTTTGAGGTGGCCGCCGCTGACCTGGGCATGCATCCCACTTACCTGGATCCCACGGGCTCCCAGATTGGTAAGAAGGAGAGCATCGCCGACACCGCCCGCGTCCTGGGGCGTATGTACGATGGTATCGAGTACCGCGGCTTCGGCCAGGAGATCGTGGAGGAGCTGGCCAAGTACGCGGGCGTGCCCGTATGGAACGGCCTGACCAACGAGTTCCATCCCACCCAGATTCTGGCTGACTTTCTCACCATCCGGGAGCACTTCGGCACCCTGGAGGGCGTGAAGCTGGTGTATATGGGTGATGCCCGCTACAATATGGGCAATTCTCTCATGGTGGGCTGTGCCAAGATGGGTATGCACTTCGTGGCCTGCGCCCCCAAGAAGTATTTCCCCAATCCCGAGCTGGTGGCCCAGTGCCAGGCCATCGCCGCTGAGACGGGGGCTGTTTTGGAGTTCGTCGAGGATCCCACGGCCGCTACTAAGGGGGCATCGGTGATCTATACCGACGTATGGGTCTCCATGGGTGAGCCCGACTCGGTTTGGGAGGAGCGTATCACCGAGCTGACCCCTTACCGCGTGACTTCTGCCCTCATGGCCAACGCCGGGGAGCAGTGCGTCTTCATGCACTGCCTGCCCGCATTCCATGATCTGAATACCACCATCGGTAAGCAGATTCATGAGAAGTTCGGCATCGACTGCATGGAGGTCACCGATGAGGTCTTCGAGTCTCCCGCCTCCATCGTCTTCGACGAGGCCGAGAATCGGATGCACACCATCAAAGCCGTCATGGCGGCAACCCTGGCGTGATTTGATGCTTGAAACCCCCCCGCTTGCGGT
The DNA here is from genome assembly GCA_017462605.1 of Clostridia bacterium. Lineage (GTDB taxonomy): Bacteria > Bacillota > Clostridia > Oscillospirales > CAG-272 > UBA1740. The sequence goes on from JAFTQV010000079.1 coordinate 18,010, forward strand.
GGGGATTTGACGTATTTTTTGAATTTTTTGTGAATATTTCAAAATGCGGGAGAAATTTGGAGAGAAAAAGCGTCTATATGGATGAAGTCCCAGTATAAGGAGAAACGCCATGAAAAGAATCCTTCTCTACGCCATTTTGTGCACCCTGCTTCTGACGGCGGGCTGTGCGCATCAGCTCCCGGATGAACGGCTCCCCAAGGTCCCGGTGCGGCCAGGGCAAGATATGGCCGATACGGCCGCCGATACGGCCGCGGATATCGCCCCCGAGACCCTGTCCGCCGAAGATCTGGCCCTGGTCGATCGGGCCGCCGAGGTGTTGTGGCAGACCTACGACCTGCCCGATGTCTCGAATTTCCGCCCCGACGTCCGCCGTCACGTTTCCAACGGGACCGCTACGGTGGAGTTTGAGCTGTACATCGGCTGCTACAGGACGAACGAGAGCTATCAGGTGAAATTTTCCCCCGACGGAGAGGCGAAGGACACCTACGCCATCCAACCGGGAGAATATAGCCGTTACCTGTCCGCCGCCACCCCCGAGGCCATCGCCGCCGCCGAGGCGGAGCTTACCGAACAGCTCGCCCCCTACGGACAGCACTCCTACGGGTATCTGACCATTGACCAAGGGGGATACCTCTGCCTCTCCGCCGAGGTCATCGTGGAGCTGGACGGGCCCTCTGAGGGCGGATGCGGCGTTAGCCACGACCATCTGTTTTTCCACGCTCGCATTTGTAGTGCGCAAGAATGAAAGGAGATCACCATGACTATGACGACCAAGAACCGATTCGGCATCCTTGCCCTCCTGGCTCTGACGACGGCCCTGGCGGGTTGTGGGAATCCGGGCAACTCTGCCGGAGGATTACCCCCGGAGGACCTGCTCTTCCAAACCGCCCACGTGGTGGGCGTCCGCCCCGCCCAGACGCGGGACCCGGATCAGACCTTCGAATTCCCCACCGATCCTGCGAAGACGACCGAGCCTGCCCGGCCCTCCGACGGCCTGCTGACACTGACCGGGACCGTGGTGGAGCAGGTGGCAACCGAGGCCATAGGGAACGTGTTTGCGGTAAAGGTTGGGTACGGTGGAGAGAATCGGACCTACTTCCTCCTCGTGCGGGATGACGTCGAATTCTGCGCGGGGGATCAGGTGTTCTTTACCTACGACTCTGCATCCAAGCCCCTGTATCCCTTTGATGGCGAACCTGTGTGGGAGGTGCTGGATATTGGCTTTTTGGAGGTGGCCGTACCCGAAAAGCCCGTCATTTACCTTTACCCCGAGACACCCACCGAGGTCTCTGTGCGTCTGACCCTGGACGGTGAATTGACCTGCACCTACCCCGCCTATGAAGATGGCTGGGATGACTTTACCGCCCACCCCGACGGCACCCTCGTCGGCCCCGACGGGAAAGAGTACTACTGCCTCTACTGGGAGGGGATTCAGAACACTGAGTACGATTTCTCCCAGGGCTTCTGCGTGAAGGGAAGCGAAACCGCTGATTTCCTGGAATGGGCTCTGGCTGAACAGGGACTCACCCCCCGAGAGGCCAACGAGTTCATCATCTACTGGCTCCCTCGGATGGAGTCCAATCCCTACAATGTGATCTC
>JAFTQV010000080.1 GCA_017462605.1 Clostridia bacterium
GTAATATCTCCTCGCAAGGCAATATACCGCGATGCGGTATGCGGAGTCGCGCTCAACGCAGCTGAGCTATGGGTAGAAATATTAAATTATATTTTAACCTGTGTCACAGGCTTGCCTTACGGCAACGGCCTCGAGAGTTTGCCGCTCGGGGTGATGTTTGTTCTTATCGTTCCGCGAAAATGAAGGGGGAGTAATATCTCCTTGCAAGGCAATATACCGCGATGCGGTATGCGGAGTCGCGCGCTCTCACCGGTCCCGTCGCATAATCGAATTTTTCACAAGTAAACTTGTTCAAATTCTCATTGCTTTGGGGACTTCCTTCACGTAAAACGATTATCAATCGTTTTACGCTCAACGCAGCTGAGCTATGGGTAGAAATATTAAGTTGCTTTGTGACTTAATCATTCTATCATTATTTTTTTGATTTGTCAACAGTATTCTTTTATGAAGAAATATCTTAGGAAATATCTTTATAAAATCTTAAACATAGTTAAATTTTCTAAATTATGGATAAAAAATGAATAAAACTATTGAATTATAAAATATATTGTGGTATACTTTTTATAGTAAACTATAAAACCGCCTGTTCCAAACCGGTGGTTTTTGGTGTTTAAAAGCAACAATATTTGAAAATATCACATCAGGAGGAGACAACGATGAGAAGAAAAATCAAATTATTGGCAAGCTTTCTTTGCCTTACTTTGATCGTTATTCTTGCTATGAGCTTTACCGCTTGTAACAAGGCGTGCGAGCATCAGTGGGGCGAATGGTCGGAGACCGAGGCTGCGACATGCACCGAGGACGGCCTTAAGGAGCGCAAATGTCAGCTTTGCCAAGAAGTCGAAAGCACCGGAATCAAAGCAACCGGTCACGACTACAAGGACGCGACTTGCACAGACCCTAAAACGTGCAAAAATTGCTCGGCAACAGATGGCGTTGCTAAGGGGCACAAGTTTACCGTTGAGACGGTAAAGCCCGAAGCATTGAAGTCTGCTGCTACCGAGACTAATGCGGCGGTTTACTACAAATCCTGCGAATGCGGCGCGATAAGCACAAGTGATAACGACACATTTGAGCATGGCGTATCGCTTAGTCACGTGCACGTATATGATAAGGAAACCGTTAAGCCCGAGGCACTCAAGTCCGAGGCTAACTGCCAGAGCGCAGCGATCTACTACAAGTCCTGCGAGTGCGGAGCTGTAAGCGAGGCAGAGACGGACACCTTCAAGAGCGGCGAGCTTGGAACTCATAGTTACACCGTTGATCAGGTCAAGCACGAAGCTCTTAAGGCAGAGGCTACCTGCAAGAGCGGCGCTGTCTACTATAAGTCCTGCGCATGCGGAAGAGTGAGCATGAATGACGAATTCGTATTCGTCAAGGGAAATCCCATAGCTCATACCTTCAGCGAGACTATAGCTAAGGCTGAGACGCTTAAGGCTGAGGCTACCTGCCAGAGCGCGGCTATCTACTACAAGTCCTGCGCATGCGGTACTGTCAGCTCGAGCGACACAGATACCTTTACGAGCGGAAGCGTTGCGCCTCACAGCTATACTGTTGAGACTGCAAATGCGGATACGCTTAAGTCAGAGGCGACCTGCAGCGCGCAGGCTGTTTACTATAAGTCCTGCGAATGCGGCGCTGTCAGCACAAGCAATACAGACGTATTCTCAAGCGGAGCAACCGAGGCTCACAACCATACCGAAAAGGTAGTTAAGCCCGAGGCGCTTAAGAGTGTGGCTGATTGCGAGAATGCAGCTCTTTATTATTACTCCTGCTCGGTCTGCGGCAACGTTAATAAGAGCGGCGAGACCTTCGAGAGCGGAACGAAGAAGGGGCATTCCCACCAGCAAATATCCTCAACAGAGGCTACCTGCGAGAAGGCTGCTACAGTTACGTATCTTTGCCCCTGCGGCGATAGCTACACCGAGACCGTCGGCGATAAGCTCGGTCACGATATCACAGGAGTAGAGCCTACCGAAAGACAGGTTGAGGGCTGCACCTACGTTCAGGTCTATATCTGTAAGAGAGGCAACTGTGAAGCTGAGGTTCTTGGCAATACGGTAGAGCATCATAAACACGTTGCAACGATAAAGACGGGTGACGAGCCGACCTGCCAAAAGGACGGAACAAAGACTCTTACCTGCTCGAATCCGAATTGCGATGATACATATACCGAGACGATCCCCAAAGATCCCATGTACCACAACTGGGTCAAGGGAACAGTAGCGGAAGGAGCTACCACGAGAACCGATAAGTGCTCTGTCTGCGGTGAGGAAAAGACCGTTACAGTCTATACAGGTACTGCTACCGGCTCTACCTCGGCGGATGATCTTAAGGATTCCGAAATAGAGCTTAACGACGCAAACATCACGCTTGACGGCGGCGTTGTTGACGCTATCAAGGACTCCATCGAGGGAGACGATAAGAACGTCAGCGTTTCTGCCGAAAAGCTTGAGGGAGATGATAGATATGATCTCGGCTTATCCGAGGGTCAGCTCACTCAGGTAGGCGATAATCCCATCTACAACTTCACTATTACCGCCGATGGCGATCAGACCATTTCCGAATTCGGAGAGGATAATTACGTTACCGTTACCGTTCCTTATAAGCTCGAACCCGGCGAGGACGTCAACAGTATTGCTGTCTGGTTCATCAGCGCTAAGTGCGAGGACGAGGATTGTGAAGACGGCGATGCTTGCCAGAACATTGATCATAAGCTTGTTTCAATCAAGGCAACGTACAGCAACGGATACGTTACCTTCAAGACCAACCACTTCTCGTACTACACGGTAACGAGACTTACCCCCGAAGAGAGATGCGCTCTTCACGGACATAGCTTTACCACCTTCACCGAAGAGGGAAGCTGCCTTGTTGATGCGTATACGCTTAAGGTTTGCGTTCGCTGCCATATATCCGAAAAGACGGTTACTAAGGTAGCGGAAGGACACGTTATGTCCGAGGATATTCACGCAGCTACCTGCACCGAGGACGGATATATCCTTTATTCCTGCGATAATTGCGATCATTCCTATAAGACGAAGCTCAACGCAACGGGACATAGCTTCGCTGTCAGCGACTTTAAGGTTCCGAGCTGCATTGAGACAGGATACGATACCTACTCCTGCTCGAATGACGGCTGCGAGGAAGAGTATACTCTTATTTATCCTAAGGCAAATCACGCCTATAATACCACCGTTATTCCCGCTACCTGCGAGACGGAAGGACATACTCACTATGACTGCAATAACTGCGATCATGAGTACGACGGAGATTACAAGCCTGCTCTCGGCCACGATTACGCAGTAGTTGACTGGAAGTGGAGCGAGGATAATAAGACTGCTATTCTTACCGTTGTCTGCTTGAATGACGAGACTCATACCGAGTCCTTGAATGCAACCGTTGGAGTTACCGTTGTAAACGGTACCTGCTCGGGCTTCGTTCATACTACTTACACGGCTACCGTTTCCTTCGGCGGAAAGATCTTCACGGATGAAAAGACCGAAGTGGTAGGAACTCCCGATCACACCTACTCCAAGGATTGGAAGTATGACGATGAAGAGCATTGGCATGAGTGCATATGCGGCGCAAGAGAGGACGTTACTCCTCACACCTTCGAAAACGAAAAGGTGACCAAGGAACCCACCTGCGGAAGCATGGGTGATAAGACCTCTTACTGCTCCTGCGGAGCTACTCACGTTGATAAGATCGCCAATACCGGCAAGCACACCTATAAGGACGGCTTCTGCTCGGCTTGCGGCGCAGAGGATCCCGGAAGCTACTACACCGATCTCGTTGCTTCCTGGAAGACCAATAGCGGATTTGCTATCAAGCTCACGAACTTCTCCTATGATTTTTACGAGAAGGATACTACCTTCATCGATCAGTTTAAGCTTATCGGAAAGATCAAGCAGCTTGACGTAGCTGAGCTTATTCTCTACTTTGAGGATAACGAGCTTCACGCGGCAGCGAAGGGAACCGTTACCGTATTCAACGGTCCTATCCGCAACGAAGAAGCTACCTACTCCTTCAAGGCTGTCGCTCTTGACGGCACGGTCTACATTTCCGCATACTACGGATTTGAAGAGACCAAGAATCCCATAGAAATAAAGGCATCGGTCGACGAGCTTATCAATAGCGCGCTTGGATCGAGCAATATGGATAAGGCAGACGTTGAAAAGATACTTGACTTTATCGATGATACCGTCGTACCCGCGATAGACGTTCTCGTTGAGACCAATGCTTCCAGCGTTGAGCATATTCTTTCTTCCTTATTTAATATCATATTTACCTTTGAAAAGCAGGGCGACGGCACCTACGTTGCAACTCTTGATAAGGCAAAGCTTGAAGCTCTCAGCAAGGCTCTTTATGAAAAGCCTCTTGCAGAGGTATTTGATATCTACTTCGGAGAGGGATACTTCAATCACGTTGTTGATATTCTCAATACTATCCTTGATCTTAAGATCTCCGAGATCCCCGAGGCTGCCGAGAAGCAGGGACTCAATACCGAGGATCTCTTCACGAAGATCAATAGCTTCTGCGTTGAGCTTGGCGCTCGCGAGGACTTTGACGTCGGCGCGTTCTTCGAGAACGAGGAGTATTCCGATAATACTCTCGGATTTATGATGTTCGGCGAGGATTACAAGAAGATATTCGAGGAAGAACTTGTCAAGGTTCTTCGCGAAAATACCCTTTATATGCTGATAACAGGCGGCAGAGAAGAGTATATCGATGATGCTAAGGGCATCGTTGATATGATAGTCGATATCATAACAGACAGTGTTGAATTCTCCTTCACCACCGAAGCAAACGGAACTCTTACCTCTATCGATCTCAGCCTTGGCGAATTCACCATTGAGGATTACGATAAGCAGATCATATCCTTCGATCTTGAGGTGACCTTCAACGGAGTGATAGACGATAGCTGGAAGGATATAATCGCAGAGATCGAATCCAAGATCGTTCTTCCTACCGAGGATATGAAGGATGAGTTCGGTTATTTCAACTGCGGTTCTCTCGGAAGCGGAACGGTTGAGTATAACGGCGGAGTTTATACCTACGATTGCGGATTTAACATCACTATATACAGACCTATACTCGGCGATCCCATCGCTATCCAGATAATTCCTGACTGCGGTGACTGGACGGAATATAACGCGGTCTATCACGAGCGTGAATTCAGATTCAAGCTTGTTCAGATCGAAGTTGAAGGCGAGAAGGTTCTCCTTCTTATCAATACCTTAAGCGGCGAGACTGCTGTGCTTTCCGAGACCGAGACTGGAGTCAAGGCTACATATGCGGACGGAAGCACGAAGGAATTCGAGTTTGAGGTTGGAAATCTCTTCACGTTCTCCGATAATGATAATTCTCTTGTTGTCGGTCCTATCGTTAAGCCCGAGGTAGAATATGCTGTTGACAAGGATTATATAGACGGCGACCATATGATAGGCGGAGATATTTATTATCCCATTTACGTCTACCCGATCTTCGACGTAGAGGCGCTTGTATCCGAGGTGTTCTCTGACCCTGCGGGCGAGGATACGGACGATATGGCGGATGCGCTCTATTACTATAATTCGGTAACTAAGGAATACGCATTCGAGTCGCAGCACGATATCAAGACCGAATACGTTGTTCACGGCGAGACCTGCTACGATGACGGTTATACCGCATACAGAACCTGCGCTAATTGCGATTATAAATACGTTTCTTCCTCCGGCGGATGCCGCGAAGAGTATGCAGAGATCGTCCTTTCCGATGAGGACAAGTGCAACACTGTAATAAGAGTAAGACTCTGCTCTATCTGCGGAAACGTAGATTACATCGAAAGCGACCTCGATTGCTTGAACTGCAATCTCAGCGAAGCCGTTGTTAAGGAGATCACAGACGTTGAGGGCAACGTTATCGGTTATACCTCTACCGTTGCGTGCGTTGATTGCGGCGTTGTGATCATAGAAAAGACTTGGAGAGAGTATAAGGACTCCTGCACGCTCCTTGAATATGAAGAGGTTTATATCTATAAGGATGGCGCGATCGTCGTTGAGATGAAGAATGATTATCAGCGCGATGACCACGACTACAAGATCACCTATGAGCTTCTCGGCGACTCCTGCGAGGACGGATACTACGAGATCCATACTTGCGAAAAGTGTAAAGATAGCTACAGATATCGCTACAACGGTCACAGTACGAATTTGATATTCTCAAGCGATAGTAGCACTGACATATGCGATGATCATTATGTAGAGGCGTATTCTTGCCCCTGCGGCGAGCGTACTTATATGTACGTCAGGTATGACGGTCTTGAATACGATGAAGAGACGGGCACTTATTCGTGCGCTGATTGCGGACTCTCTTATATTCAGACGTACGATGAGTATGAAAACGGATGCTATTTGACGACAGAGAGCTTTGAAAAGCTTATCTTCAAGGGCGATACGATCTGCACCGAAAAAGCAAACTATACTTATCATAATCACGAGTTTGGACCTATAAGCGCTAAGGAAGAGGACGGCAAGATTATCCTCAGCACCACCTGCGGCGCTTGCGGCGAGAATAAGACGGTAGAATACAACGAGATGACCTTTAAGGAGGTCGACGGATCTTACGTCTTTGATCTTGAGGTATATATCGAGGAAGAAGGAAAATATTGCCTTGACCTTTCGACGTATTGCCGAATCGAGATCTATGAATACTACGGCGAAGAGTTGTATTGTATCGGAGGCCGCTATGGTGACAGACATGAATTCTGGTTTAACGCCGGCGAGAGATATCTCTTCAAGATCTATCCCAATAACTACTACCATGATGAGCAGTATGAAAATACCGAGTTTTACTCCTTTGGTAAGGCTGAGTCAGACGACTATGATCATATGCATAACGGAAGCAAGGAATATAACGTTCTCTTTGAGGGCGCTCTTTCCTGCAAGGACGGCGGCGTTGAAGGCTATTACTTCACCGAATGCGGATGCATTGGCCGTATGTCGCGCTTCGATACTCACACGGTAACCGAGGCAGAGCACTATGAGCTTTCCGAGTTTGGCGCATGCCACGGCGAAGTCACGGTTTACGAGTGCGCGTGCGGAGAAATTGTAAGTGTGAATAGCTATTACTGCGCTTCCGATTGGACGGAAAATGAGTTTACGGACGGCGAAGGAAAGGTTGTTCACGAGTCGGCATACACCTGCAGCTGCGGATTCCGCCACACGGTTTCTTATTACGTCGTTGTTGACGAGGCTAAATGCTCCGAGACCTATTATTACACCGAGACCTTCAGCGTTGGAGCTAATCTTGTAACCTCTATCGAGCATACCGATGTATGTTATCATCACGATAACGATATTAAGTGCGAGCTTCTCGGCGGAGAAGGAACTTCCTGCGATAAGGGCGTTAAGGTTACCGAAACCTGCAAGGTCTGCGGCAACGTTGAGACCTATGAGACCACAGAGCATAAGATGTTCACGGAAGAGATCATCAATCTTAAGGATTACGGCAGCGTTTGCGACGGATATATGGAGCTTCTCGGCTGCGCTTGCGGTCAGTATAACCGTATGAGCATCGAGCACGCTCAGTGCGACCTTTACGCTCATCCCAACGAGCTTTGGATAGAGGACGCGCTTGACCATAACTATCACAATATGATAAACGGCTGGAATTGGCTTGATTATTCAGGCTCTTATATCCATATCTGCGCTGTGACCGATCCCGAGCCCTGCGCCTTCAAGATCAGATACGGCGATTACTGGCTCAAGGCTGAGGGCGAGTGCAAGGCTTACCGCTACGAGACCTGGCAGTTCGGTTACAACGCCGAGACCGGTGAATACCTCTACGACGTTACCTTCAGGACAGGTGATTGGGTATATTATCATGGCGCCGTTGATTCCGACGAGGGAATGAACGTAAAATACGATTGCCCGACTTGCGGAAGCTACTATTACGAAAATTATGAGTACGACCCCGAGGGAAGAGTGATAGCATCGACCGTTTGCGTGCAGAATAACGTTGTTCCCTATGAGGATAAGTACCGCGAGGTGGTCAGAAATTATGAGTATGACGAAGACGGAAGACAGTACGAGACCTACGTATACACCCAGTCGATCGATTGGGAAGGCAACGAGTACTGGAGCGAGAGCTCGGTAACGAGAACCGCTTATACCGCTCCCTTCGGAGAAAACGGATACATCAAGAATACCGTTCACCGTTCCTCAAACGGTAATGACTACGAAGAGGAAGAGGCACGCACCTACTACAAGGGCTATGAGTTTATCGTTTACACATATTACAACTCTGATGACTGGTGGTATAAGTACGATTACACCTATACGTTTGACACCGAAAACGGCTGCGTAGTGACCGAAAAGTATGATAATATACATGGCGACAGCAGGGAAAATACCAATTATATTTGCTACTACTATGACTGCGGCGCATATCGGGAAACTACCTTGAAGGATCCTACCTGTACTCAGGACGGAGAGAAGTGCCGCGAGTGTCTCATCTGCGGAAAACAGACCGATCACTACACCGTTGAGCCTTACTTCCACGATTGGTGCTATACGGAGCTTGAGGATGGATATACCTATTGCTGCTCGATCTGTGAACTTGAGAATAAGAACGGCGCAAACGGCGATATAGCAATGGAAGACCTTACCGAGAAGTACGGAAACGGCGAGAATTACGCGGTAGGTTACTACTCCGAGACCAACGTTCACTTCACTTACTTCGTAAGCCTTGTGCTTGAAGACGGAAGCGTTGTTGACCTTGCGGGAGTTGATTATTTCGAGATCGACGGAATGCGCGTGATCGTATTCAGCAAGGCACAGGTCAAGGCTCTTGCCGAAGCGGCAGGCTATACCGATAGCACGAAGTATGAGGTAAGATTTTCATTCGTTCCCTACGGAGCGGACGGAAGCTTCGATTACGGACTTACCTTTACCAAGGAAAATTCGGCAGAATAAGCATTGCTTCTGAAAGAAAATTAAAAACTAACAGCACAGGCGGCGCTTACCGAAAGGCAGGCGCCGCCTTTTTGAGCGCAATAAGGTCTTCCTCAATAGGATGATTGCACTTCACCTGAAAATGACGAAAGAAGCATATCAGTCGCTTCAATTGAATGTGTGGGAAAGACAATATAATGGAGAAAAACATAGGTTTTTAACCTTAATTTCTCAATTATGGCAATAAATATAACAGAGGTACTGTGTAAAAAACAATACCTCTGTGTGTTTTATTCGGTTATGACTAAATGATTGAGCCGCTTTCTGCCGCTATAAGGTCTTTGGTTAGTAGAAGCTGTATTTGACGTTACGATAAAGAATAATATAATTATATGTTACCATCTTCCTTATGCCACTTTTTCAAGACTTTTTCAACTTCGGCAATTAATTGCTCTTTATCGGGAATATACAATACGTACTTTGAAGCGAATAAATTATTAGATAGACCGCCGAGAGCGTATTCTGCATCAATACTGTTTTTATCAGTGCAAAGGATGATGCCAATAGGCGGATTATCATCGTCATCATTGACTTCACTCGCGTAGTAGTTTAGATACATGTTAAGCTGACCTACGGCTTCGGGCATAAGCTTTGTGGTTTTTAACTCAATCAAAACGTATGAGCGCAGAATCTTATTATAGAATACCATATCCACATAGTAATGGTGATTTCCAAGCGTTACGCGCTGTTGCGTTCCTACGAACATAAAACCTCTGCCAAGCTCAAGTAAGAATTTTTCAATTTGCTCAACGAGCGCTTTTTCAAGATCGCTTTCGAGAAACGGCTTGTTATCGGGAAGCCCCAAAAACTCAAAAACGTAAGGATCGCGGATTATATCAGCAGGCTTTGCGATTTCATTTCCCTTCAAAGCGAGCGAAATAACCTTTTCTTTGTTTGCCTCACCGCTTGAAAGAAGCAATCTTTCAAAGAGCGAGCTTTCGATCTGTCGGCGAAGTTCACGAACAGACCAACGTGCGTTGATACACTCTTTCTCATAAAAGCTACGCTTTTGCTCATCGGATATCGCGTGCAATTCGCAATAATGAGACCACGATAATTGTCCAGACGCCGTCTGGACATCTTTATGCGTCAAATAAAACTGACGCATATTAGAGAGATTAGATCGCGAAAATCCTTTTCCGAACTCGGTTGTGAGCGCTTTGGAGAGTTGGCGTAAGGATTGCTTTTCGTATTCAATGTCACCTATATGCAATGCTTCATCTTCAACGATGATTTTGCCGATCTGCCAATAAGTATGCAAGAGAGTGGTGTTAACTGTGGCGGCAATTTTTTGACGCGATGCTTCCAGTAAGCTCTTGATTTGTTCGACAAGGTTATTATTAATCAGTTCATTCATAGGTCGCCCTCCGATATTTTAACAACACAAGTATTAATCGTCTTATTATATCATATTTTTGATAAATAGTCAATGATTAAAGGGTTAAGAGTTGAAATGAACATAAAAGTAAATAATGCGAAATGATGTAAATAATTCTATATTTCCCATCGCTTAGGCAAAAAATTATCCCACCCTCTTTACATTTGTAAAAAAGTGTGCTATAATATAATGAAAAAATATTGTGTGCGCGTGTTTAATTTATTATATAAATAATATTATATGTTATACGCGACATTGAGAAAGGTACTTAAAATATGAGATGTCCCTCGTGTAACTGCCAGGATACGAGAGTTCTTGATTCGAGACCCTCCACTGACGGTAACAGCATAAAAAGGCGCCGTGAGTGCCCCGTCTGCTCGCGCAGGTTCACGACCTACGAGGTAATAGATAACGTTCCGATCACCGTCCTCAAAAGAGACGGCACCAAGGAATTCTTTGATAAGCATAAGCTTGCTCTCGGCATTGAGAGAGCTTGCCAGAAGCGACCCGTCGATCCCGATGCGATAGCAACCGCGGTTGAGAACGATCTGCAAAACTCAATAGCTCAGGAGATCTCAAGCCGCGATATCGGCGAAATGGTCCTTGCTAAGCTTCGCGAGGTCGATATAGTTTCTTACATACGCTTCGCAAGCGTATACAGAGAGTTCCGCGATATAGATTCCTTTATGGCTGAGATCAAAACTCTTAGCAAAAAGAGCGGAAGAAAGCCCCGAAAGACTTCGGGCGGAGGTGAAAATGATTAAGAGCATGACTGCCTTCGGCAGAGCAAAGCTCGAGGGCGAAAAAAGAGATATTACCATCGAGATCAAAAGTGTTAATTCAAGATTTTTTGATTGCTCGGTCAAGCTTCCGAGAAGCCTCTCCTATCTTGAAGAGAAGATAAAGGGGCATATTCAGAAGAGCGGTATCTCGCGCGGCAAGGTAGACGTTTACGTCACGGTAGACGAGCATGGAACCTCGCTTTCGGGAATTTCGGTTGACGAAAGGTTTGCCGAGCAGTATATAGGAGCGCTCAGAGCGCTTCGCGATAAATTTTCTCTTCCCGATGATATAACCGTTATGTCCGTGGCAAGATGCTCCGAGGTCTTCACCTATGAAAAGAGCGATGAGGATTCCGAGGCTGAATGGCAGGCGGTGAAGGGAGTTTTAGACGAAGCTCTTCGCGGTCACAGTACGATGCGTGAGGCTGAGGGCGAAAGAATAATGAAGGATATAAGCGCAAAGCTCGAGCATATAAGAGAGCTATCGGCGAAGGTCGGAGAGATATCCGAGAGCGATACCGTCGGCTATCGGGCAAAGCTTGAGGAAAGGCTGCGCAAGATCCTTGATGACAACGGCATAGTAATAGACGAGAACAGACTTCTCACCGAATGCGCCGTATGGGCAGATAAGATAGCGATAGACGAGGAGCTTGTCAGGCTCGGAGCGCATTTCGGCGCGTTTTACGAAATCGCGGCTCTTCCCGAGCCTTCGGGCAGAAAGCTCGACTTCTTGATCCAGGAGCTTAACCGCGAGACGAATACGATCGGCTCGAAGGCGAATAACGCTTCGATAGCAAGGATCGTTGTTGATATGAAGGGCGAGATAGAGAAGATCAGAGAACAGGTGCAGAACGTAGAGTAGAATATTTGGGTATATGCGCCTTTTTCTCTAATTCCAAACGGAGGACAGAAAATGAAATTTATAAATATAGGCTTCGGAAATATGGTATCGGCAGGCAGGATAGTTGCGATAGCAAGCCCTGATTCCGCGCCGATAAAGAGGCTCGTTCAGGACGCGAAGGAGGAGAACAGAGTTATAGACGTCTCCTGCGGAAGGCGTACCCGCTCGGTCATAATCACCGATTCCGATCACGTTATACTTTCCGCGATCCAGGCGGAGACGATAACCAACCGTCTCACCACCGATACCTCGGACGATATTACGGACGAGGACTGCGATGAGGCAGACGAATAATTTTAGTTTATTAATTTAAGAATAATTTTGAAATGGAGATATAAAAAATGATTTATCCAACCGTAAAGCAGTTAACACACGGAGAATTCAACCGCTATGAGCTTGTCGTAGGCGTTGCAAAGTGCGCAAGGATCGTGACGGATGAATACGTGGAGATGAGAGCTAAGGCTCAGAAGATGATAGACAACAGAGAGACCGAGAAGTCCCTCGCTGCTCTTATCGCTCCCGAGTACAAGGATCAGAAGCCCGTTAAGATCGCTATCGCTAAGCTTGAGGCGGGCAGATTTAAGATGGTACGCCCCGAAGAATAATCAGGATCACGATGTACTGCGAGGTTCATATACTTGACGTACCGTATCATTTAGACCGCCCCTTTGACTACGAATGTAGCGATGAGACGGTAAGGGGAGCTATCGTTAAGGTTCCCTTCGGAAAGGCAAATAAGCTTCGTCTCGGTGTCGTTACCAAATTAAAGGCAACGACCGAGAGCAAAATCACTAAGCCTGTGCATTCGTCACTGGATGGGCGAATCAGCCTGACCGAGCAAATGTGCGGGCTATGTCTTTTTTTGAAGGAGCATACCCTTTGTACCGTCGGTGAGGCGGTCAGGTGCATGCTTCCGCCCGGCGCGCTTTCGCATGATAAGCTCTCGGTCAAGGAAAGTAAGATACTCACGCTTGAATTGACGCCTGAGGAGTCGCGCGAGCTTCTCCTGAAAGAGGGAAGATCGGGAATAAGAAGCGAAGGGCAAAGAGAAATAATCAAATACCTTCAGGGTATAGGCTCGGCGGATATATCGCTCGTGCGAGCGCTTCCCTCGGTTTCATCAGCGAATATTACAGCCCTTATTGATAAGGGCATCGTCTCGGTAAAGTCGAGCGAGGAGATAAGAAATCCTTACGCTAAGTATTCGGGAAAGAGGGATACCTCTCCGATAATACTCTCTTCCGCTCAGAACGAGGCGTACGCCAAGATCGAGGAGCTTTACGAAAGCGATAAGGCGAAGTGCGCCCTGCTCCACGGAGTGACGGGCAGCGGAAAAACAAAGCTTATCATTAAGGCGATAGACAGATGCATAGACGATGGCAAGGGCGCTATTATGCTCGTCCCCGAGATCGCTCTCACACCTCAGACCGTCGGCATATTCTGTAAAAGATACGGAGAGCGCGTGGCAGTCATACATTCTTCGCTTTCGGCAGGAGAGCGCACCGATGCTTACCGCCGCATAAGGAGAGGAGACGTTGATCTCGTCATAGGCACGCGATCTGCTATATTTGCGCCTCTTTCGAATATCGGTCTTATCGTTATAGACGAGGAGCATGAGCATACCTATAAGTCGGAGAGCGATCCGAAATACCACGCAAGAGACGTTGCGTCATATATATGCGGCAGGACGGGAGCGCTTCTTCTTTTAGCATCCGCGACCCCCTCTATCGAGAGCTATCACAAGGCTAAGAGCGGAATATATACCCTCGTTTCTCTTAAAGAGAGATACGGCGGAGTCAAGCTTCCCGATGCGGTCATCGTTGATATGCGAGAGGAGCTCAGGCTCGGCAATACCTCGCCGATCAGCGAAAGGCTTGTCCGCTCGCTTAAGACGGTAGGGGAAAGAGATGAGCAGGCGATCCTATTTCTGAACAGAAGGGGATACAATAGCCAGGTAATATGCAGAAGCTGCGGCGATGTCATCACCTGCCCGAGATGCTCGGTATCTATGACCTATCACACGGGCAAGGAGCCGAAAATGCTCTGCCATATGTGCGGCTTTGCAACACCCGTTGCAAAGGAGTGCCCGAGCTGCGGCTCGTCTGAATTGAGGTTTTTGGGAAGCGGAACGCAGAAGGTGGAGTCTGAGCTTATGCAGTTCTTACCCGATATGCCGCTTATGCGAATGGATGCGGATACCACCTCGGGTAAGCTATCCTACGATAGAATGCTTGAGGACTTCAGAGGCGGCAAGGCGGATATCCTCCTCGGTACGCAGATGGTTGCCAAGGGGCATGATTTTCCGAGGGTCACTCTCGTTGGAGTAATTCTTGCGGATACCTCGCTTTTCGTCAGCGACTTCAGAGCATCCGAGCGAACCTTCTCTCTGCTTACCCAGGTAATAGGAAGAGCGGGAAGAGCAAAAGAGGGCGGTCTTGCGGTGATACAGACCTTCTCCCCTAAGCATGAAATAATAAGGCTTGCCTGCGCCCAGGATTACGAGGCGTTTTACGAGGGCGAGATAGCTATAAGGCGAGAGCTTACCTATCCGCCGTTTTGCGATATAGTCACCCTGAGCGTCGTCTCAGAGAGGGAGACGGAAGCGCTTTCCGTGAGCGCAAAGCTTTCGGCAGCTCTTATAGAAAAAATAAAATCGCGCCCCGATGCGCCGTTTATCGTATTCGGTCCATTCGAGGCAAGCGTATATAAGGTCAATGAGAAATACAGAATGCAGACGGTCGTCAAGTGCCGTCTTTCGCGCGAGGCAAGAGAGATATTTTCCGAGCTTCTTCGGGAGTTCTCAGCGCTCGGCGGAGCTTCGGTTTCCATAGACCAGAATCCATTATAGAAAGGAATCAGCTATGGCAAAGCTTAAAATAGTAAAATTCGGAGACGAAACGCTCAGGCGCGTTTGCCGTCCTGTTGACGAAATAACCCCGAGAATAAAAACTCTTCTCGATGATATGATAGAGACCATGCGCGCGGCAAACGGCGTTGGTCTTGCCGCTCCCCAGGTCGGAATTCTCCGCAGAATTGCGGTCATAGAGGTTGAGGAAGGCGTGGTTCACGAGCTTATCAATCCCAAGATCATCGCATATTCTGGCGAGCAGGAGGGCAACGAGGGCTGCCTCTCCAATCCCGGAAAATACGGCAAGGTCAAGCGCCCGATGTGCGTGACCGTCAGAGCGCAGAACCGCAAGGGAGAGACCTATGAATTGACGGGTAAGGAGCTTCTCGCAAGAGCGATAATGCACGAATGCGATCATCTTGACGGCAAGCTTTATACAGATATTCAGACCGAGGAGTACGTTGAGGACTGATATGAAAATAATGTTTATGGGCACGCCTGAAATAGCGGCAACAGTCCTTCAGGGACTTGTAGACGGCGGTCACGAGATAGCAGCCGTTGTGACGGGAGAGGACAAGGTACGCTCTCGCGGAAAAAAGCTGACTCCCACTCCCACGAAGGCTCTTGCCGAGGAGCTTGGTATCCCCTGCTATACTCCCGCGACTCTGCGTGACGAGAGCTTTTCGGGGCTCCTTTCCGAGATCGATCCCGATCTTATAGCCGTCGTTGCCTTTGGAAAGATATTGCCGAAATCGGTGCTTGACTATCCGAAGTACGGCTGCGTTAACCTTCACGTATCGCTTCTGCCGAAATACAGAGGCGCAGCTCCTATGCAAAGAGCTATAATAGACGGCGAGCGCGAGACGGGTGTAACGGTCATGTATATGAACGAGGGGCTTGATACGGGCGATATAATCGCAGTATCCAAATTCCCGATAGGGCCGAAGGATAATTTTGAAGATATACACGATAGGTCTGCCGAGATCGGCGCAAAGCTCCTCTCGGACACTATATATGAAATATTCCGCGGCGAGGCGAAAAGAGTGCCTCAGGACGGTAGCCTTGCAACCTATGCCGCAAAAATAGAGAAGTCGGATTGCCATTTAGACTTCTCGAAGAGCGCTTTAGCGCTTGACTGCTTTATCCGCGGAGTGACGCCTATTCCCGGCGCTTTTGCATATCTTGGCGGTAAAATGCTTAAGATAAACGAAGCCGAGCCGATAGCGGAGAATGCGCCCGTTGGCGAGGTCACCAAGGTCGATGACCGCGGGGACGGTTATTTTACCGTTGGCTGCGGCGAGGGATCGCTTAAGGTGCTTTCCGTCACCCCCGAGGGCAAGGGAAGAATGAAGGTGGGCGATTTTGTCCGCGGAAGAAAAATATTCGTAGGAGATAAGCTTGAATGAATTGGGATCTTTTGCTTTACCCTTTATTTATAATTTCCATTCTTTTTTCGGGATGGGCTCAGTTTAAGATTTCAGCGACTTATTCTAAATATTCGAAGGTATATACCGCTGCCGGCAGGACTGCGGCGGATATCGCGCGCATGATGCTGATCAACAACGGAATATCGGACGTATCAATAGGCAGAGTATCGGGTCATCTTACAGACCACTACCACCCAACGAAGAGGGTGCTTGCGCTCTCGGATACTACCTGCACCTCGTCATCTGCGGCGGCGATCGGAGTTGCGGCTCACGAGGCAGGCCACGCGATACAGCACAGCACGGGATATTTTCCTATCAAGCTGCGCTCGTTTTTAGTACCGATAACCAATTTTGCCTCTAAGATATCCTGGCTCTTCATTCTCGGCGGCGTGATACTTACTGCCATTGCCGAGACAGTCTCCTTCGGAGATACGGTGCTTCTTATAGGCATAGGACTTTACGCCACGACCACGGTTTTCCAGCTCGTCACCCTTCCTTGCGAGTTTGACGCGTCACGGAGAGCTATCGTTGCTCTGCGCTCATCGGGGCTTTATTCCGCATCCGAGCTTAACGCGGCGAAAAAGGTGCTTTCGGCAGCCGCTATGACCTACGTTGCGGCGACCTTTGCCTCGGCGGTATCGCTCTTCCGAATCATTCTTATTTTCGGAAGACGGGGCAATAGAAGATAATGCTTAGAAAAAGAGTTCTTGATACGCTCGTGCTTTGCGAGCGGGCTATGCAATACGTCAATCTTGCGCTCTCGGGAAGGGGCTTTGATGAGCTTTCCGCAGGCGAGCGCGCGCAGATGACGGCTTTGCTCTATACGACTGTTGAAAACAAAATAAGATACGATTACTATATATCCGCTCTTTCGGGCAGAAGCAGTAAGGACCTTGATCTATATACGCTTTGCCTTCTCAGGCTCGGTCTTTGCCAGATACTTGATATGAAGAATATACCCGATTTCGCGGCTGTGAACGAAACTGTCGCCTTAGCGCGAAACCGCGGGGAGAGAGCTTTTACCAACGCCATACTGAGAAGGGCGGCAAGAGAAAAGGAAGGCTTGCCCTTCCCCGAAAGAGAAAGAAGCCCGAAAAGGTATCTTTCTGTAAAGTATTCTATACCGCAAGCCACCGTCGCGCGCTTCATTTCCATATTCGGAGAAGAGGAAAGCGAAAAGATATTCAAAGCCTTTTCGGAGTCAAGCGAGCTTTCGGTATCCGTAAATACAAGGGTGATATCGAGAGAGGATTTTATCCTTAAGCATAAGGATAAGTCTGCCGAGGCAGGAAGCTTTTCTCCATTCTCGGTAAAATTCGGGGCGTCATATCCGCCGAAGTCCTTAAAAGGATTTGACGAGGGAGAATTTTTCGTGCAGAACGAGGCTTCGGCTATCGCGGTCTCGGCAATAGGACTTCGCGAGTCAGACACGGTGGTAGACGTTTGCTCGGCTCCGGGCGGTAAGAGCTTCCTTGCGGCAATAGCGGCAGGCGAGGGGGCGGTCTATTCGTACGACCTTCACGAAAGCAAGATATCTCTTATTAAAGACGGAGCGAAGAGGCTTGGCCTTTCGGGTATCAGAGCCGAAAGCCGTGATGCAAAAGCACCAAACGAGAGTCTTTTCGGGAAGGCAGACGCCGTTATTTGCGACGTACCCTGCTCGGGACTCGGCGTTCTCGGCAAGAAGCCCGATCTCAGATATAAGGATATTTCCGTATCGGAAGAGCTTGTGCCGTTGCAAAGAGAGATCCTTTCGCAGTCGGTAAAATATCTTAAGGCAGGCGGAGTCATAGTATATTCCACCTGCACCCTGATCCCCGAGGAAAACGAAGGGCTGACGGATGATTTTATAAAAAACAATCCCGATTTTGAATACGAGCCGTTTGCGGTAGGCGGGCTGAATGCGCCCTCGGGCAAGCTCACGCTTCTTCCGCATATACATAAAACAGACGGCTTCTATATAGCTAAAATAAGGAAAAAACAATGACTGAAAAAATAGACATCGCCTCAATGCTCGAGGAGGAGCTTGCAGACTACCTTGTCTCGATAGGCGAAAAGAAATTCAGAGCATCTCAGATATTCTCCTGGCTTTCAAAGGGTACTCCCATAAGCGAGATGACCAATCTTTCGAAGGACTTAAGGGTGAAGCTTGAGGCTTTGACCCTCGATACTCTTCCTAAGGTCGAATTGAAGCTGACGAGCAAGATAGACGGCACGGTCAAGTACCTTTTCCGCCTTCATGACGGTGAGTACATAGAGAGCGTATTTATGCGCTATAAGCATGGCAACACTATCTGCATATCAAGCCAGGTCGGCTGCCGTATGGGCTGTAAATTCTGCGCTTCGACCATAGGCGGTAAGGTAAGAGACCTTCTCCCGGGTGAAATGCTCGGTCAGGTCATCGCCGCCGAAAAGGATATGGGCGAGAGGATATCCAATATAGTTATGATGGGTATAGGAGAGCCTCTTGATAATTACGATAACGTTATTAAGTTTTTAAAGCTCGTAAATGCTGAGGGCGGTCTTAATATAGGATATAGGCATATATCCCTTTCGACGTCGGGAGTAGTGCCGAATATTCTGAGGCTTGCCGAAGAGGAGCTTCCGATAACTCTTTCGATATCTCTTCACGCCGCAAAGGACGAGGTAAGAGATGCGATAATGCCGATAAACAGAAAGTGGAATATATCAGCCCTTCTTTCGGCTTGCCGCGAATACTATCAGAAGACCTCGCGCCGTATATCCTTTGAATATACGCTTATTTCGGGCAAAAACGACTCGGTAGCCGAGGCTCGCGCTCTCGGTGAATTGCTGAAGAGCTCGTTCAGAGGCTCGGGCGCGCCTCTTCACGTCAACCTGATAAGGGTAAATGAGGTCGAGGAGACGGGCTTTAAGGAAGGCAGCGAAAGAGACGTTCAGGCGTTCGCGGATACGCTTTCTGCTATGGGCATCGTGGCGACCGTGAGAAGAAGGCTCGGCTCTGACGTCAACGCCTCGTGCGGTCAGCTTCGCCGCAAGGAGTCGAAAAAGAGTGAAGAATAATTCTTTGAATTGAGGAAATGCATTGATTAGTGAAAAATACGGAAAGGTAATAAAGGGGCTTGGCGGACTTTTCAGCGTCAGAGTCAAAGAGGAGAGCGGAGAGGTAAATATATATAACTGCCGCGCCAAGGGATCGCTCCACAAGGACGAGGAGAAGCTTCTCGTTGGCGATAACGTTGTGATAACGATAGATACCGAGACTCCCGATTCTATTGTAATATCCGAAATATCAGAGCGAAAAAACGCCCTTATAAGACCCCCTATGGCGAATCTCGACTACCTTTTTATAGTATTCGCCGCAAAGCGCCCGAATCCCGTGCTTGAGGTGGTGGACAAGCTTATAGCCATAGCCATACATAATAATATCACCCCCGTTGCGGTGATAACAAAGCAGGATCTTTCAGGCTCTCTGGCAGAGGAATATGAGGCGCTTTACCGCTCTGTCGGTATAGATACCTTCGTCACCTCATCCGAGAACGGCGAGGGTGTTTCAGAGCTGAAAAAATATATAAATGAGAGAATAAAGGACGGCGTTACCGCCGCTTTTGCGGGCGCATCGGGAGTTGGTAAATCAACCCTTATGAATGCGCTTTTCCGGGGGCTTCAGCTCTCAACGAATGAGATATCGAAGAGGATCGAGCGAGGCAGGCACACAACGCGCCACGTTGAGATATTCGACGTAAGAGGCAATGAGGGAGGCGAGGGTCATCTTGCCGATACTCCCGGATTTTCTCTCGTTGACTTCGCGAGATTTGACTTTTTTGAGCTTGACGATCTCATATCGACCTTTCCCGACATTACCCCCTATGCGAAAGGCTGCGCTTATTCGGACTGCTCGCACGTTGGCGAAGGGGCGGAGGAATGCGCTGTTGCGCGCGCCGCAAAAGAAGGTAAGATCAGAGAGTCAAGGCTTCAGTCCTATCGCAGTATATATATAATATTAAAGGAAAAGAAAAAAATTTCAAAAAAGACTTGACAAAGTAAATTTAATGTAGTATAATACCATAGGTATCCTAAGACAGCAGGTTCCGGTAAAAGCGAAAGCTTTCCTGCCGAGGTGAGCGAACTTAATATTTATATATTTTTGTTTGTCCTTTCTCGGCTTATGCTATGCGCTATTGTCGGAAGGGATTTTTTGTTTTTAATTTTTATGGAGGTAGAATAATGCCAAGCAATAAGATTCTTGAAGAAAAGAAATTAGTTGTAGAATCACTTGCCGCAAAGCTTAAGACTGCAGCATCCGGCGTTCTCGTTAAGTACGAGGGCATCAAGGTTGCTGAGGACACCGAGCTTCGTAATGCTCTCCGTAAGGCAGGCGTTGAGTACACCGTTATGAAGAATACTCTTACCGGTAAGGCTTGCGACCTCGCAGGTTACGGCGATATGAAGCAGTACCTCAGCGGTATGACCGCTATCGCAGTCAGCCAGGACGATCCTATCGCTCCTGCAAAGATCATGAAGGAATATGCAGACAAGATCGACTGCTTCGAAATCAAAGCAGGTTTCGTTGACGGTGGCGTTCTTGATCAGGCAGGCGTTGAAGCACTTGCAGTAACTCCCTCTAAGGAAGTTCTCATTGCTAAGATGATGGGCAGCCTTATGTCCTCTCTTTACGGCTTTGCATACGTTCTTCAGGCAAAGATCGACAAGGAAAACGGCGAAAGCGCCGAGCCCGCAGAAGCTTAATCTCTGCATAGCTTATTAATATTTGAATAAAATTTGTTTAATTAATTGGAGGAATCTAAAATGAACGAAAAGACTACCCAGATCCTTGACATTGTTAAGGGACTTACTATTCTTGAACTCGCTGACCTCGTTAAGGCTCTTGAAGAGGAATTCGGCGTATCCGCAGCTCCCGTAGCAGCAGCTCCCGTAGCTGGCGCTGCAGCAGCAGCTCCCGTTGAGGAGAAGACCGAGTTTGACGTTGTACTTAAGGCTGCAGGCGCATCCAAGCTCAACGTTATCAAGGTTGTTCGTGAGATCACCGGCCTTGGACTTAAGGATGCTAAGGACCTCGTTGAGGCAGCTCCTAAGACCATCAAGGAAGCAGTATCTAAGGAAGATGCTGACAAGATCGCTGAGCAGCTCAAGGCTGCAGGCGCAGAGGTTGAAGTTAAGTAATTTAATTCTATCTTCAAAAAATAAGACGCGGAGTGTGGACCTGCAATTCACTCCGCGTCTTTTTTTTGCGGGGATATCTTGCCCATAAGCGGCGTTTTCCCTGCTGGACGTAGGTATCTACGTCTGTCGCAGTGAAGAACCCCTCTTCTGAACAAGATCTCCCTCGCAAAACACCTAGCAAAAAATACATAGAATTCGTTGACTTTCTACATTTTGTAGGTTATAATAATTATAGAGTGCAAACAGTACCTAAAATGATTATTATTAAAATCATATCAAGAATCCGGAGATCATGTAATGAAATTATATCACGGAAGTAATATGAAAGTAGAAACTCCAAAGCTAATTATTCAAAATAGATTTCTTGACTTTGGATACGGTTTTTATACTACAACAAATAATTCGCAAGCAGAAAGCTTTGCCAAAAAGGTCGCAGCGCGAAGAGGCGGCATTCCCACAGTTAACGTGTATGAAATAGAGGATAGCATTGTAAGCGGTTTATTGAAAATCAAAAGATTTGATTATCCCGATGAGGAGTGGCTTGACTTTGTTTGCGCACATCGAAACGGTACTTATGAGGGCGAGCAATACGATCTGATAATCGGCGCAGTTGCTAATGATGATGTTTACAGAACGCTTCAGGTCTATCAAGCGGGACTTTTGCCAAAAGAACAGGCTTTGGAAGCATTAAAAATCAAGAAGCTGTTTAACCAATATGTGTTTGCGACAGAAGAAGCTATCGAACTTCTAAAATTCATAAATGCAAAAGAGGTTTGAATATGGATGAAAAATTTAATACGATTTTAAGCATAGCATTAATACCGCAAACCGTTGATTTGATTGCAAAAAATCATGGACTTGATGATATATCCGCATTAAATGAGTTTTATAGATCCGGCGTCTATGATCTGCTGTCAAAGGAAGAGACCAAGATGTGGCATTACAGTCCTATGACGATTTATATGATGTGGAAGCATGAAAAAGAGACGGGTGAGGTCATTTTCCCGGAGGGATGAGATATGAGTAAAGAATTGCCTTTTATGATACTTTGCGTAGAAGAATACAAAAATCAAAAAGGAATGAGTGGCAAAGAGGTTATAGAATTATTTAATCGCTATTCTGTATGTGAGTATATCGTGTCGTTTTACGATTTTTTGCATACGACGGGAATGAAGTATATTATCGATGATATTGACTCATATATAAAATCGCAGCAAGCAGTATGATGGGTGATGTTTTTGAGAGCGTTACGCTAACTCGTTCGACATTATATTATAAAAACGATGCCTCGATAAAAATTTACGAGAGCATCGTTTTCCATTTTTCTAATCAGCTTGTTCGCCGTTTGCTTTTTCTGTGTAAATCACGCCGTCGGTGCAGACTATTTTTAACTGTGTGCCGTTGGTTTGATTGTCATAATTAATTTTTAGCCAGTCAGGGCATTTCTCTATCGCCTTCCACTCCTCTACGGTGCCGTAGTAATAGATCACCTCAAGCGAAGAGCATCCGATAAAAGGATGGCTGCCTATGTACTGCATGGATTTCGTTATATGTATCTCCTTCAAGGATTCGCAGCCACAGAAGTATGCGGTCGGCAGGGTAGTGATGCCTTGACCGAGGGATGCGGTCTTCAGTGATTTACATTCGAAGAGACTATTTATAAGCGCGGTCACTCCGTCGTGCACCTCAAAGCTTTCGATTGCGGTGTGATCGAAGGGAGAGTTCAGCTCCGTTTGGCAAAGCGGTATATTACAGCGGCACAGATTCGTGCACTTATAGAACGCATTATAGCCGATTTTCGTTGTATCGGGAACTGTTACCGTTTCAATAGAGGTGCAGTTTGCAAATGTCCAAGGTGTGATCTCCTTGACACCATCGGGGATAACGACATCGCGCAGAAGCTCGCCGTTAAGATAGAGGTTATTGGGCTCAAGGCAGGACTGATGCCCCTCGATATTTCTGTCTATCTCGCACCACGCCTTAAGGTCGGTGATGTGAACCTCTTCGATCGAGCTGCAGTTTAAAAATGCGTACGGGCTTATTCTTGTTAAGGTGCTCGGAATAACGAGCTTTTTTAGCGCCGTACACTCATTGAAGGCGTAGCGCCCAATGGAAGTAACGCCCGGCATAAGAGTAACGCTTCTTATGCTTTTGCACTTGTCAAAGCATTGCATCGGGATGCTTTTTACCGTACCGGGGATAGTAATTTCCGTGATCTTTCTTCCGCCGAAATAGGCATACTCCGAAATAGAGGTTACGGTGCTTGGGATGGTGACCTTACCGCCGGGACCTCGATATGACATAAGCTTGCCGCCCTTGATTTCAAAATGACTGATATTGCTCATAAGCCGATACTCCTTTTATACGTTTTATGATGAAATAAACCTGATAAATTTTATATAATGCCAAGCTCCGCTCTTTGAGCGAGGTATTTTTTTCTTACCTTAGTTAAGAATTTCTGCACTTTTTCGGACTGATAATCGCGATACGTCCAAGGGAGCTTGCGCCAGTCTCCTCTTGCGTAAAATAGAGTAAGCTCCGAGTAGATGCCGTCCTTCAGCGGAATGCGGAAGCCCGTCTTTTTGGTTGTGGCAAGAAGGAGTCTTCCGTGGCTCATAAATCCGGGGTCGATATTGACCTTTCTGCCTGCTTCGTCTGAAAAATCAAGCTCTACGGAGTTGGTATATATCTTTATATCCGCTTGAAGCGAGGGATCGACGAGCTTCTCAAAGCTGACTATCCTTCGAAGCCCCTCGCCGCCAAGCTCGGAGTCGTAATAGCTTGAATATTCCTTCGAAAAAG
Organism: Clostridia bacterium; assembly: GCA_017462605.1. Taxonomy (GTDB): domain Bacteria; phylum Bacillota; class Clostridia; order Oscillospirales; family CAG-272; genus UBA1740. The sequence continues at coordinate 24,295 of JAFTQV010000080.1, forward strand.
AGAATTCCTCAAGCTCAAAATCAATAGGTCCGAAGCGCTCGGTCATAATGCCGAGTGCTTTTCTGTATATTTCATCGCTCGGGTAGATAAAGCCCATAATAAGCTTTTCTCCCTCAAATGCCTCTGTCATTCCCATAGTATTGTCCTCAGTCAAAAATGTCGCAAGAAAGATATCTGTCTATTCCGTCGGGGAGAAGAACTGCGATCCTCTTGCCGCGGTTTTCGGGAAGAGAAGCGAGCTTTATCGCCGAGGAAAGCGCAGCGCCAGACGAAATGCCAACGGCAATTCCCATATTGGCGGAAAGCACCCTTACAGCGCCGTATGCTTCATCTGTCGTAGCTGTCACAACACCGTCGTAAATATCGGTATTAAGCACCGGAGGAATAAAGTTTGCCCCGATGCCCTGGATCTTGTGAGGTGCGGCATTACCGCCCGAAAGAAGGGGTGAATCGGCAGGCTCTACCGCTATGATCTTTATATCCTTGATCTTCGATTTCAGATATTCGCCAACACCAGAAAGAGTACCCCCTGTGCCGACTCCTGCTACAAAAATGTCAACATTACCTTCCATATCCTCGTAAATTTCAGGTCCCGTTGTCTTAATATGCGCAGCCTTGTTATCGGGATTATCAAACTGCGAGGGAATGAATGCCGAGGCGAATGATCCTTTAAGCTCGAGAGCTTTTTTTATAGCTCCTGCCATTCCTTCCTTGCCGGGGGTGTATACCACCTCGCCGCCGTAAGCCTTGATAAGAGCCGCACGCTCGCGCGACATTGAGTCGGGCATAACGATGATAGAGCGAAGCCCCCATGATGAGGCGATAGCGGCAAGTCCTATGCCCGTATTGCCCGAGGTCGGCTCTATTATGACGGTGCCGTCATTTATCTCGCCGCGCTCCATTGCCGCCCTCAGCATTTCGTACGCCGCCCTGTCCTTGACGCTGCCCGTCGGGTTAAGGTACTCGAGCTTTGCGTAGATCTCTGCCCCAAGCCCGAGCTTATCCTCGATAGGCTTAAGGCGTATTATGGGAGTTCTTCCTATAAGCTCCGATATGCTATTGTAAATTTTCATAATTATCTTTTCCTTATATAGAAGGGCTGCCGCAAATATATCTGCAGCAGCCCAAAAGATTTTATTCTTCAGTGTCAGCCTTTACCTCACCGTCGGTGGGGATAAGCTCTTTGCCGTCTGCATTGGTATCTGCCTCGGCGTTCTTTTTTCTCTTATTCTTTCTTCTGTCTCTCTTAGCCTGCTTTTCAGCCGCTATGCGCTCATTCTCAAGGCGCTCGGCTTCAAGCTCCTCGTCAAGCACCATTCCTGTCTTTGCAACGTTCGAGCGAAGATAATCGCTTCTGCCAACCTCGGTGATAGTACCTTCCTTGGTCTTAAGCTTACGGCGAAGGAAGCATCCCGCTTTATAAGTGAGAGTTTCCTTGGTGGGAAGACCGACTCTGACGACCTCATTGACCTCACCTGTGACTTTGTTGTACGACTCATAGGTGGTAACCGTCCTTACAACAGTCTCGGTAGTCGTTGTCTTTTTATCAACGGGAGTGGTGACGATGAAGGGGATATCTGCCTTTCTGCAAACGTAGATCGACTCATTGTCATAATCCGTCATAGCGACAACGTTGTGAGCGAGCTTTCTGAAGCTCTTACCGTCAAGATCGGTGGTGTAGAGCGAAAGTCCGTATCCGTCAAAGTCCTCGGTTGCGGGAGCGACCTTGTCTCTCTTAAGATAGTATACCTTGGAGTAATCAATAATAATATCCTGATCCGCAACGCCTTCGGCTATTCTCTTGTCTCCCTTGCCGTCGCTTCTGACAACGCGAAGATCGCCCGAGGTTGAAAGATAGAATACGTATCCGTTCTGCATCTTGACGAGCTTTCCGAATCTTGATGCAACGAGAGCGGTCTTCTTTCCGTCTGCGCTGACCTTCATAAGGCAAGCGTTCTGACCCTCTCCGCTAACGTAGTAAAGCCAACCGGAATTAATATTCTCCTTACAGATCCTGCCGGGATTTTCGATGATCTCGGTGATCTCTGTTCCGTCAAGATTAGCGGAGTAAAGGTGCTCGCAGCCCTCAGCTCCTACCGTATAGAATACCTTGCCCATATAAGTGGTATAATATCCTGAAACGTTCTTGTCTATAACAGTGGGAGTTTTATCCTCTATATTTATCGAATAGAGATCAAGGTTATATTCATTGGGCGCCCAGCGTGAATAAATGATATTTCCTGCCGTAACGTTATGAATAATGCAGTTTTCGTTGAGTATCTCCATATCAACGCCGGTATTGACGTCATATACTTTGAATACGGGAACGCCTGAGTCTCCAACAGTGGTATAGAAGATCTTGTCATCATAGAAATCCATGATATCAACGATCTCGGGAAGAACTGTCTTAGCTACGTTCTTATCCATATCAACGAGGACTATCGAATAGTTATTCTGCCTATTGATCTTGGGAGCCTTCTTATCCTTCTTCTTTCTGCCGAAGCATCCGCGCTTCAAGGGGGCGGATCTGAGCTTCTTACGAAGGAAAAACTTTGACTTATCGCGAGAGAAGCAAACGTCTCCCTCACCGTCGATAACATAGTCGCCGACGGGCGCCTCGTCAAGAACCTTGACGTTGGCGTAAAGCTCTTTATTATTCGTTTCATAAACGCAGAGGCTCACACTGTTTCTCGCGAAGAATATACGCGAGCCGTAGCTGTGAATTATATTCGAAATGCCGGTAAGAACTACCTTGCCGGGAGCATTGTCAACAATACTGTAAAGCTTCTTGGTCTTATAAGCTACCGAGTTCTCGGGCTTTGCGGGATCGAAATAGGGGCGGTCATCCTTAACTATATAGCATGTGCTTCCGCTCATCTCGATAAGCTCTTCATTGAATTTGAACGTAGAGGAATAACGGTTAATGTAATCCTCTGACTGCTTGTATCCGATAATAGTGCGGAAAAGGTGGAGCGCCGCATCAACGTTGCCCGCGTCGAGGTTTGCGATCGCCTTTTCATAAGTCTTCTCGGCATTGATACCGAGCGCGTAATACTTATCGAAAAGCTCTGCATCGTGAAGCTCCTTAGCCTTATCGTAGCCGGGAACGTCTTCAATGGTATTGGCTACGTTTACCGCGAGTATCTTTTCACGGAAAAGCTCTATCGAGCGCTGAAGGTCATCGATTATGCGCTGATCTGCTCCGAATTTTGCGGCAAGCTCGATATCCTTGGAAAGTCTTGCTATAATAAGGTCTCTTTTATCTGCTATCGCCTTGGTGGTGCCGCAGTAAAGATCCATATATCCAAACGAACCTGATACGTCGTCTGCCTTATAGCTCTCGATGATATTGACCTCAAGAACTCCAAGACCCTCTACCTTACGGAGCGCGGGTACTGCGGTGCATCTGAATGCAAGCACGTATGTAATGGGATCGGTGGGGAACTTGATCTCCGCGGTTTCCGCAATCGCGTCGAGAAGGCCTATCGAAAGATCGGAATTAAGCGCGAATTCGTGCCAATCATAGGAATCAACGAAATTGTCAAGATAAATGATTCCTGCGGAGGGGGATGTCAGACTGTCCGCTATCCTTCTTTCGTCGTTTCCGCTCGCCGCGCCGCCTTCAAGATCGAAAAGAGGGCGCATAAGTCTTGTGGGCACGGTATTGCCGCAAGAGGGGCACACGACCGCATTTGCATCCTCCTCGTAGTCAAGGGTAGCGGGGCAGTAAGGGCAAAGTCCCGAAACCAAGAGCTTTTTAAATTCCATATTGATAATCCTCCATAATGAAGATGTTTTATTAAGGTAAATCTATTCCGCCGTTGGGCTCGCGGCATCTCGTTATCCTTCTGATACCCTTGAAAAGCCCGCGGAATAATCCGTATTTTCTGACTGCCATTATCATATAGGTCGAGCAGGAAGGCTCAAACCTGCATCTGTCTCTCACTTCCATAGGGGCAAACGCCTTATACATAAGGACAGAGCCGATGAGAAGATACTTAAGATCGAAATACAATGCCACCGCGATAGCTGCGATAAATACGTATTTCAGAATGCCCTCGGCAAAGATTATAGCGAGCGTGAGCGCCGCGCCGAGCAAAAGCAAAATCAAGAGCGGCAAAAGAAAATAGAGATAAAGGTCCTTCACACGGATCTCACGTATATATCTTGCCATATAAGCAGTCTCCGTCTATTTATTACGCGTACAATATAATAAAATATAACTATACGTATTCTATTATAACATCACAACTTTTTCTTGTCAAGTGAATTTTCGAAAGTGTTATAAAAAAATGATAAAACACTTGCAATAAGAGATTTTTTATGCTAAACTCTATTTGTAACTTTGAAGCTGTGCAAGAATGCGAAAAATGCTTCAAATGATAATTGATTTTTTGAGAATAGTGCAATAAAACCTATTGTATTATTTGCGCCGAAAGGATAGAATATGTATAGAATAGTTAGCAAAAAAGTGCTTAATCCAACGGTTATTATGATGGATATAGAAGCGCCTCTCGTTGCAAAACGCGCAGAGGCAGGTCAGTTTATCATAATCAGACCTATGGAGACGAGCGAAAGAATTCCGCTGACTGTTGCGGGATTTGACAGAGAGAAGGGAACTGTAAAAATAATTTTCCAGACCGTCGGAGCAACGACTCTTATGCTCTCGCAGCTTAATGAGGGCGACTGTGTCTCTGATTTCGCAGGTCCTCTCGGCAAGCCCTGCGAGACGGAAGGAAAGAGTGACGTTCTCGTTGTCGGCGGCGGCGTTGGCTGCGCTATTGCTTTGCCTATCGCTGAAAAGCTTAAGGAAGAAGGCGCATCCGTGCGCTCTGTCATAGGCTTCAGAACTAAGGACCTTATAATACTTAAGGATGAATTTGAAGCCGTTTCCGATACTCTTGACGTGATGACGGATGACGGAAGCTTCGGCGAGATGGGCAACGTTTGCGTGCCGTTTGAAAGAATGATAAAGGAAGGCCGCGCACCCGGGCACGTTATCGCTATCGGTCCTCTCGTTATGATGAAATTCGTTGCTAAAATGGCGAAGGAGAACGGTATACCCTGCACAGTCTCGATGAACCCCATTATGATAGACGGCACAGGTATGTGCGGCGGCTGCAGAATAACCCTTGTGAAGGACGGAAAGAGAGTCTCTGCCTTTGCCTGCGTGGACGGACCCGATTTTGACGGCTGGGAGGTTGACTTCGACGAGGCTATGATGCGTTCCGGCGCATATTCTGACTTTGAACGTCATAAATACGAGGAAGGCTGCAACCTTTTCAAAAAGGAGACGAAAAATGGCTGAGACGGTAAAAAAGAAATTCAATCCGAGCTTAAATAAAACACCTATGCCCGAGCAGGACCCTGCCGAAAGAGCGCAGAACTTTTCCGAGGTCGCTCTCGGATACACAAGCGATATGGCTGTGCTTGAAGCCGAAAGATGTCTCGACTGCAAGAATATGCCCTGCGTTTCGGGGTGTCCTGTCAATATCAGCATTCCCGATTTTATAAGAGAGATCAAAAAGGGCGACTTCGAGAGCGCCTATAAAATAATCAGAGAGTCATCAAGCCTGCCTGCTATCTGCGGCAGAGTATGCCCCCAGGAGAGGCAGTGCGAGTCAAAATGCGTAAGAGGCATTAAGGGCGAGGCGGTCGCTATCGGAAGGCTTGAGAGATTTGCGGCTGATACGCACGCCGAAGCAAACGCCGTAGTGAAGCAGGATGCGCCCACGGGAGAAAGGGTCGCCGTTGTCGGCTCGGGACCTGCGGGACTTGCTGCGGCAGCCGAGCTTAATTCCCTTGGATACAGAGTGACGGTATACGAGGCTCTTCACACCGAGGGCGGAGTTCTTACGTACGGCATTCCCGAGTTCAGACTTCCGAAAAGCGTTGTTCGCAGAGAGGTAGACGGGCTTCGCTCCCTCGGAGTTGAATTTGTGACCAACGTTATTATCGGTAAGACCTTACTTGTGGATGATCTTTTTGATATGGGCTATAAAGCCGTCTTTATCGGAACGGGCGCAGGACTTCCTCAGTTTATGTCAATTCCCGGCGAGAGCTTCAAGGGAGTATATTCGGCGAATGAGTATCTCACCAGATGTAACCTTATGGGCGCATACAGAGAAAATTCCGAGACTCCCGTGATGAAGGGCGGAAGCGTTGCGGTCGTCGGCGGCGGAAACGTTGCTATGGATGCCGCGCGAGTGGCAAAAAGACTTGGCGCCGAAAGCGTCAGAATAGTATACAGGCGCTCGGCAGAAGAGCTTCCGGCAAGGCGCGAGGAAGTAGAGCACGCTATCGCCGAGGGAATAGAGTTCCTTTATCTTACGTCTCCCATTGAGATCCTCGGATATGAGAATAAGGAAAATAGGCGCGACCCGAAAAACGGATGTGTCACTTCAATGAAATGCATAAAAATGAAGCTTGGCGAGCCCGATGAGAGAGGACGCCGCCGCCCGATACCCGAGGAAGGAAGCGAGTTTACTATCCCTGCTGATACCGTCATTATGGCGATCGGAACGACTCCTAATCCCTTGATAAAGTCAACGACCGAGGGGCTTTCGGTCAATGAGCGCGGCGGTATAGTAACCGATGACAGCACTATGACCACGAAGGCGGGAGTCTTTGCGGGCGGAGACGCGGTAAGCGGAGCTGCAACGGTCATTTCGGCGATGGGAGCAGGAAAGCGCGCTGCCCATGCGATCGATGAGTATATCAGATCAAATAAATAATTGCTATAGGAAGGCTTTCTCGAATGCTGATTTGCGATCGGGACGGCCTTCTTTTATATTCAAATTACTTGAAAATGCGGCAAAAACTTCCGTTTTTCTTTGTTTTGTACCATTACGGTACATTTCCTGCAGGATTTTACGGTGGCAAAGAATTAATAAATACTGTATAATACAGATAGAAAGAATCGGAGGTTTTTCATGGAGATCCTTAAAATAAGCGACTCGAAGATAAAGATAATGCTTACTACGGGCGACGTAAAGTCCTTCGGGTTTAATATAAAGAACGTTGATTATAACGATATAGAGACGAGAAGCGCCGTCTGGCGGCTGCTTGACGAGGCTAAAAAGAAATGCGGCTTTGATGCGGGGCAGGAAAAGCTTCTCATTCAGTTTTACCCCTCGCAGGACGGGGGAGCGGAGCTTTTCGTCACAAAGCTTTCGGGGCTTGCAAAGCAAAGCGAAAGGCGGCTTTCGCGCTCGGAAGGAGTCACTATGCTCCAGACGACGAAGCAGATATATAATTTTACCTCGCTCGGAGATCTGATAAGAGCGGCGAAGACCGTCAAGGATATGGATTACATAAAAGAAAGCGAATTATATTATTCGGATGAGGAAGGATATTATCTTCTCGTCCTCGGAAGGGGGGGCTCGAGGCTTGGCGACGTATCGGAGCTTGCGGTGCTTTCGGAGTATTCAAAAAGACTTCCTAATGCGCTTTTGCCCTTCGTCACCGAGCATTGCGAGCTTATAAGAAGCCATGATGCGATAGGTCTGCTCTCATCCCTCGGATAATGTAATAAAACAAAGAAAAAATTCATAGCATTACTTAAGGAGTTTGCTATGAATAATAAGAAAAGATTTATTTATAACGGAATAATGCTGACCGCGGTAGGTATCGCTATACGCACCGTCGCGCTTTTTTTCAACGCCTTCGTCTCAAAGGCTGTCGGCGCGGAGGGAGTTGGACTCTATACGATCGTCAATACCGTTTTCGGATTTGCCGTCACCTTTGCAACGTCGGGCATATCGCTGACCGTCACAAGGCTTGTTGCAAGCGCTATCGGAGAAGGGAAGGAAGAAAGATGCGCGAATATACTTTCGGGTGCGATCATTTATTCGCTTGCCTTCAGCCTTATTGCAACGGCGGCGCTTTACTTCGGCGCAGGCTTTATAGCCGAAGGAATACTGTCTGAAGGAAGAGCCGCAAGATCGCTTCGAATACTTGCGCCGTCTCTTATACCGCTTTCGCTCGTATCCGTCTTTTCTGGGTACTTCGTCGGCATAAGAAAGGTAGCGAGAAACGCCGCCGTTCAGATACTCGGTCAGGTCTTTAAAATAAGCGCGACGGTCTGGCTTCTTTTGCATGCGCGGGGAGCTGATACCGAGACATCTGCGTATATGCTTTCCCTTGGCGCAACCTTGACAGAGATCGCCTGCTTCCTTCTGATTTTCATCGAATATCTTTTTGAAAGAAGGCGCGGCGGGCATAAGCTACCCGATAAGGAAGGAGTCCGCGCCGTTGCATCGGCAGCAGCGCCGCTCGCCGTTTCGGCATATATAAGGCAAGCTCTTCTGACAATAGAGCACGTGCTTATACCAAAGAGGCTGAGACTTCACGGAGAGAGCGGCAGCGAGGCGCTTTCCTCGTACGGCACGCTTCACGGAATGGCGCTCCCTCTGATACTTTACCCTATGGTAACGTTAAGCTCCTTTTCGGGGCTTCTCGTGCCCGAATTTGCCGAGAGAATGTCTCTTGGGGATAAGGTAAGCACCGAGAGGCTTCTCCGTATCTCGCTTGAAAAAACTCTCGTCTATGCGCTTGGCGCGGCAGGAGTGATATTCGTTTTCTCTGAGGAGCTTGGCTACGTTATATATAACTCTTACCACGCGGGTAGCTATATCGCCGTTTTGGCTCCCGTCATACCCATAATGTATCTTGACCACGTCACCGATTCCGTGCTCAAAGGCATAGGCGAGCAGGTCTATTCGATGTGGGTCAATATAAGCGATTCCTTGCTTTCTATATTCCTTGTGTGGCTTCTTATACCCAAAATGGGAATTATGGGCTACGCGGTCTGCATTATAGCTATGGAAGCTTATAATTTTCTGCTCTCGTTCTTAAGGCTCGGCAAGAGGATAAGAATAGGTATAAGTCCCCTGAGGGCTATAGTATTTCCGCTCGTGGCATCTCTTTTATCCTCGCTTCTGACAAAGGCTGCCTTTATTTCCGCAGGCGCTGAGACAAAGTCGGTATGGCTCGTCCTTGAAATACTTTTCTCGGCTGCGGTATTCTTCGCATTGATCAACGCATTCAATACGCTTACGGATATTATCATAAAAAGAAAAGAACGTGTTAGGTATAATCCCTCGTAAATATAATAAGAGTCTGCCTCAAGCGCTAAGCACCAAAGCAGACTCTTTTGCTTTTTTATTCCGCGTCGCTGATCGCAATACCGTTGACCAGAACGCCGCCGTCAGCTCTTATCATTATGTACTTCACTCCGTCGATTATCTGAGTGGAGACAAGGTCGCGATGCTCTGCAGGTACCTTTACCGTCACCTCGGGAGTTGAAACGTTGAATTTCTTAAGATCCACGATGTTTTTAGGTGAAAGTGGCGCATTGACACCGAAGCTTTCGTCCATAGACGAGGTTATTTTTTCAAGCTTCTCGGAGTCAACTCCGCAGTTTGAAAGCACCTCGCGGACGGTAGCCTTAGTCACCGTCAGAAGCTCGGGCGAGCGGGATTCCTTATGCTGCTCTGCGATCTCTGTAAACTGCGCGTGGACCGATTTTATAAGCTCAAAGGAAAGCTCGCTTCCGAGCGACTCTGCGAGGGTAGAATTGAAGGTCTCCTTCTGCGCCTTCGGCGGCATCGGAGCGCTCTTGCCGAAAAGTGCCTCGCAAAGCTCGGAATAAGGCTCGCTGATGCTTCTCTTATAGAGAAGAGCGGAGTATATATTCGTCTTTCTATCATCAAAAGCGGGAAACATAAAGCCGACCTCGGCGGGGGAGAGAAGAGCGGCGGTGCTTGCTATATGAAATAGACTGTCGCTTTCTCTGAAGCTGAGCGCCTCAGGCGGAGTCTTGACGGGGCATACAGCCGCGATGATATAAGAAAATCTCTCACTTGAATCTGCTTCCTCGCCCTCGTTTTTTCTCGAAAAAACGTCGTATATATCGTTGGCGATGAGGATAACGTAATTGCCTTCAATGCTGACCGATTCGGTTATTTTGGTATAGAACTCCGAAAGAGCAGCTTCGTCTGAAAGCGCCGAGTCGCGAAGCCTCATAAGAAGCTTATGCTCGGGAGAATCCGTCACCTGCTTTGTTGAAAACTCTATATCGCAAAGATTTGTGCCAAGGCTTCCCGAAAGAACCTTTTTCATAGCCGAAAGAAGCTTTTCGGTGACCGCCGATTCGCCTGAAAGAAGGGGCTGGGTTATCTTCGATATGATCTCGCGGTTGCCGTTGACAAAGCATCCGACTATCCTCGGAATATTGCTCTTTTCGGGGCGAAATCGCCTTTTTATTTCTCTTAATTCCTTTTCTGTCATTTTGCTTTCCTTTTATAGTTATATATCGCTGACGTGGCAGTCAATATTGACGGTGACCGTGCCGCGCCTTTTTACTGTAAATCTGATGTAATAAACGGTATCCGTGTCGAGCGTTCCGTTGCTTTTGAGTATCTTGACGTTTCCGTCATCTGAGTATAGTGGGATAAAGCCTATTCCGTATGAATCGCGAGTGTATATATCCACTCCGCGCTCGTCTAAGACTGCGCTTTCCGAAACTATTTTTATGACGGTGCTTCCCGCGCCATTTGGCTTGAAGCTGAAATAAAGCGTCTCGCCGTCTGCCGCATTCACAGAGCCCGAGGTGAGAATAGAGCCCGACTCGCGAAGCGCGCGGCAAAGATCGGTATCGCAGGTCTTGCAGAATCCGAAATCGTCTGTATAGTGCTTATGCGAAAGATCGAGGCTGCACCCCGTGAGCGACGAGATAATGAATGCCGCCGCAAGAAGGATCGGTAGTAGTTTTTTCATTTTAATCATCTTTTCTATAAGTTAGAGTCAAATAGATTCTCGAATAATAATCCTCGCCGCCCTTGTAGCCTGCGCCGTTATTGTCCCCCGAGGTATCTGTCTCTCTTTCATAACAGTATGGCACGGTATTTCCCGCAAGAAGGATCCTTTCGACCTCTTTCTCTCCCTGCTTGTCGTCATAAGCCTTGATAACGTAGCCAACGAAGGTATCGCCGTCCTTGATAAGAGCCTTGACTTTGGGGAATTCATCGAAAAATCCGTTGATATAGCCGAGGTGGAAGCCGTTGTGATCGAATGTCTCCGAGTGCCCTGCCTGAATAAAGAATTCGCGAGCCTGCGCCATAAGAGATTTTCCCGCAAGCTTCTTCCTTTGCCAATCGGGGAAGGAGTATTCGCCCATAGAGCTATCGTATTCCATTATAGGCTTTTCTGTCTTCTCGGGATAAACTATCTCGGTATCGCGAGGCGTTCCGCGGAAAGCGGCGTAGTCCGCTCTCTCAAAGTTATCAAGCGAAGGGAAGATGAGCTTTTTTAAATTCACAGCTCCGCCAAAGGCAAAGGGATAAAGCACCCTGACGCATTCGGGGACGGTGAATTCGAGAAGCGAATCGCATCCGCGGAAGGGGTAGTGCCCGAAGTTATCGACCGAGGGGATTATAAGCTCGGTAAGACGCGGCTTATTCTGTGTTGCTTTCGGCTCATAGCTTACGCAGCTCGTCGGAAAAACCATTCTTTCAACATTGTCAAAGCCCGAAAATGCATCCTCGTCTATAAATTTTACCCCCTCGGGGACGATTATTTCGGTAATCGAAAGGGGATCGTTATCCACGCATTGATGAAGATTCATGTAAGACTTGTCTATGCAGAATTTCATATTTTCACCTGAACCGATCTTCTCGGTGTTCCTTCTTTATTATTTTACTCTTCGTCCGGGTAGCTTAATAGGCTTATCTTGTCAACGTACTGCTTGTTATCATCTCCAACGGCGACAAGGGCGATATCAAGCGTGCAATAAGCACTGATACTGCCGATATTTTTGATGACTAAGGAAAGCGAGTTTTTCCTGAGCGTATATCTCTTTCCGTTTACCGTTTCGGGGAGTGTCAGCGTTTTCTCAGCCGTAAAGGTTGCAACGAAATAATATTCGCCGCCTATCTCGGCGTAATAGTTTTCTCCGTCCTTGATGATCGAGCTTTCCTCGGAATAGTCGTGCTTGACGATAAATCTCTCGGTGCTTGAAGAATTCAATTTCGTGGTCTCAGTCATATATATCTCGGTGAGAACGGGAAGACTTCTCATCGCCGCGCTGACGTCTGCAACGTTCGGATCCGAGGGGAGCTTCAGGGTAAGGATAGTATCGCTTAAGTGGTAGGATGCTACGTAGGGATCGGATTTCTCGGAGAATGCGACGCTGAGTATCTTATCGCTGTCGGGAAACGGTTTTGCGCCGAGATATTCAAGGGTCGAGGGAAATTCAAGCTCCGTAATTTCAGGGCAGCCCTGAAAAGCGCCCGTTTCTATCTTTTTCAGTCCCTCGGAGAAGTATATCTTCTTAAGGTTGGGAAGATTTTTGAATGCTCCCTCGTAAATATCAACCACCGTTTTGGGTATAATTATCTCCTCAACGCACTCCATATTCGTAACCGCGTCCGTTTGTATGGCTTTTACGGGCAATTTGCCGTTATATTCGGGAATAACAAGCACTTTTCCGTCTGTCTTTGCCTTTATCAGAGCGCACCAGCTGTAGTCATCCTTGAAGGTAAGCTCCTGCTTAAGAGGGGAAACGTAGTTATCCTGATACGACTTGTCGCACCAGATGCATTTATGCAGATCGTAGCCCGCCTCGTAGTCTGTGGGAGCTACTGTCGAATGCTCCTCGTATTTATGGTCTATCTTGGGTATTCTCAGGTTCTCAGCAAGGATCTTATCGCAAACCGAGCATTGAGTTTTCGCGTAATTTCCATCTTCGGTGCAGGTGGGGTTCTTGTAGGGAATAAGCGTCACCGAGGTATGCCCTGTGGCGGCGATCTCTTCGGCAGCAAAATGCCAACCGCAAACGGTGCATTTTCTGTAATCCGTAAGACCCTTTTCCTCGCAGGTCGGAGCAAAGCCTGCTTCAAGCACCTCGTAGGTGTGAGGAAGCTGATCCACCTTTACCTTCACAGTCTTGTTAAGCTGAGAATGACCTTCGACCGTGTATACCTTTTCGATCTCGCCCGGCTCGGTGCAGGATGCTTCCTTTATCACGTTTTCCGTGCAGGTCATCGGCGCGTTAAATTTAGTGTTGCATTCGCTGCAGCCGTACATTACGGTCATATTATCGTAATCATATCTTTTGATCGAATAATCAAGGCTGGCGTGGTCGCAGAAAACTTCTTTATTAGATTCAACTATCTCATCAATGATTATCTTAGGTAAAAATATTATAAGCGCTATTATGATCGCGAGAACAACTATTGCAATAGCGAGATTTCTTAAATTCCAGAGTCCCTCGGCATCCGATACTGCCTTTTTTTCGCTTCTTCCGGGCAAAAGCTTGCCCGCCATATCGGCGATCCAATCCCACATTCCCATTTATACGTACCTCTATATAAAATTACACATTAAGTATATCACACAAAGAAAGATAAATCAAGAGACAGTTAATATTAAAATATTAAAAGAAAATAATTTTAGGGCAGAGGTCGAAAAAACACCCCTGCCCATATGATATATTACTCAGTTTTCTTTATGCCGTGCGGATAAGAATGGGATTTGAAGGCTTAGTGCCTGCCGTACCCGCAGAGCCGTCCTTGCCAGCTGCTACGCCTGCTCCCCCAGCTCCGCCCAAACCGACGTTGCCCGATTCTGCGGTAACGCTTTCTCTCGGATTGCTTGAGGAGTTGGAAGTGCAGCTTATAGCAACCGCTCCGTCGCCGCCATCACCGCCGTCACCGCCGTTGTAGCCGCCATCAAACAAATTTTCCTTGGTGCCCGCGCCGCCTGCTCCGCCGCCGTTGCCGTCTCCGCCGACCGCGCGAACGTTTCCGCCGGCGTAATAGAAGGCGTTGCAAAAGATCGCGACAGCTCCGTCGCCGCCGTCCTTACCGTGCTTTGCGGAAAGAGTGGAAGAGGGGTTGGATCCATCTGCCACGCCAGCGTCTCCGATCTTGCCGTATCCGCCATAGACGGTAAGGCTCGCATCGGAATCAGCTGAGACCGTAAGTTTATTTCCGAGGCATTCGATACCGATCGAAGGATCTGTCCTTCCCGTGCTGAGCGGGTAGGAGTCCGAGCCCTTGATACGGCAATCGCCCTCTCTTGCGCAGATGCTCGTATTGTTGCCCGAAAGGATCGCGGCGTTGCCCCATTTATCCATGCCATAAGCATCTATACTGTAATTATAAAGATTGACGGCAAGCTCATTCTGACCCATGTGATAGATCGGAGTGTAATAGGTCGCGCCCGCGCCGTAAAGGTCAACGTTGGATGCGGATGAGGTCGATAAAGCAATGAACTTTTTGGCATCCGCCTCTCCAAGAACGAGAATGATATGCTTGAAGTCGCCCGCAGGCTTGATAAACGCCACGTCGCCGTTTGCCTGAGCGCGGACCTCATCGATCGAGAAAAATACCGTCTTTGAGAAGTCAGCAGCCGATGCGGCATCGGTCATCCACGCGCCGTAGCTCATCATAACGTCAAGCTCATCTGCAACTACCTTGCTGACAAAGCGGTTGTACGTCTCTTTGCTAAGGCATCCTACCATGCCGTACATGGTAAGCTTTTCGAGATTGGGAATCGAGTCGATTACGTTGTATACAGATTCTCCGCCCTCGCTTGCTTCAAAGCTCCTGGGCATTGCGATATTAAGAGTCTTTACGGGGAGTCCGCGAAGAAAGCTGAGATCTCCGAGAGGGCTTCCGAAAATATTCAGATCCTCAAGCGAGGTGAGGTATTTCAGGCAGTTGAATTCGCTGCTGTCTGTTACCGTAGCGCCGAGAACGTTAAGCTCACGTAAAAGCTCAAACTTTTCATTAGAAACGTCTGCATTGGTATCCGAGATAGCTTCCATATTGTAAAGCGCTCTTGCTACTACGGAAAGAACAGAGCTTGACGACATATTATATATGCCTGCCGCAACCGTTTTTCCATTGCGGTCCGCTATAATATAAGACGCGCCGCTTCGCTTCCATCCGATAAACTCAAGCTTGCCCGAGCCGTTTATCTTAACGTAGCCGTCGCATCCCTTGATCGAATAATAGGAAGCGGTCTCTTCCGTCAGTCCGATATCAAGCTCAGTACCGACAGCTATTAAGCCTGCGCCCGAAAATGCCGCGTTTATCTCGCGAGCGAGATCATCGTTGCTCTTTAAAACCGTGAGTGTAAGTAGGTTATTCGAGTCCTTACCGCCCGAGGACGCACTTACCGTGTAAGTACCGGGGAAGGTCGGGGTGAAGGTATTGCCTTCGATAGCCTCACCGTTGATCTTGTATATAACGGATATCGGCGTCTCGCTGATAGCAGAGAAAACGATCTCGCCTTCTCCCGCGGCGATCACGTCCTTGCTCGCTGAAATAGTAAAGGATATTTGGCTGCCGCTCGGGGTATCACTTCCGCCGGGGGTATTGCCACCTTGATCGTTGCCGCTGTCAGGGGTTTCGTTGCTACCTTGATCGTTTCCGCCGTCAGGGGTTTCGTTGCCACCTTGATCGTTGCCGCCGTCAGGTGTTTCATTACCGCCCTGATCGCCGTTGCCGCCCTGAGTATCGTCGTCCTCGGGCATTGTATTATAGCAGTTATCGCAATAGCCGTCTCCGTCGCCGTCAACGCACGTGACGCAAGGCTCCGAGCAAGCCGCAAGGCAAAGCGCGGCTATAAGAAGCGATAACGCAAAAAATATTTTTTTCAATGTATTATCTCCGTTCCGCTGAGGTTCAGCATTTATTAAATATATTTTATACTTATCCGGCTCGAAAGTCAAGTCTTTTTAATTTTTATATGGTTTTATATGATTAATAGGAAATTATCAATCTACAAAAGAAAAGCTTATGCATATTATGTAAGAGTATAACCGATATAAGGAGATATACGACATTGAATCCATTTAACGAACGACCGACAGAGATAGAAAAAGCCTTGCATAATTGGGAAGAAATGTATCCCGATCCTTATAACAAGCGGAACGTTGATCCCTACACCAAGGCAAGAATAATACTTATGAACGGCACCGAGTTTGAAGCAAATTGGTTTTCGCATCAGCTTGCGAGGCACACCGATGATAACGATCTGCGCCGCGAGCTTGCCCTGACGCGCGAGACCGAAAAGCAACAGCAGCTTAAGCTGTCCTTGCTTAAGCCTGCCAACGAGTCTATTCTCGAGCATACCATAGGCTACGAGCAGCTTGCGGTTGATCTTACGGCGGAGCTTGCTCAGCGCGAGCAAAACTGCAACGTAAAGCGAGCGCTTGATTTTGCTCTTCTTGAGGATTTTGACCACCTTTACAGATATGCAAATCTGCTTGATATGGAAGAGGGAATACCTGCGGAGTACCTTGTAGGAAGGTATACAGAGATAATGCCCGCTCGCCCGACCATAGCTCATCACCGCTACCCGAAGGATAACGTCCGCAGGAATATAGACTCAAAATGCTCCGATACAGGGACGGTGCTGAATACTATGATAATCACAGCCGCCGAGCAGCAGACGATGAACTATTATATGAACGTCACGCCCTTCGCCCTCTCTGATATAGCAAGACGCCTTTATCAGGAGATAGCCCTTGTTGAGGAGGAGCACGTCACCCACTATGAGGCACTGATGGACCCCAACGCCACATGGCTTGAAATGCTGCTCTGGCACGAATATTGCGAGTGCTATCTCTATTGGTCATGCTATATGACGGAATGCGATATGCGCATAAAGAGGCTTTGGGAAGCTCATCTTATGACCGAAATATCACATCTGCACAAGGCTGCCGAGCTTTTGAAAAAAAATGAGAAGAAAGAGTGGTGTGAGGTTATCAAAAGCCCCGAGTTCCCCGCGCCTATCTCCTTGCACGAAAACGTTAATTACGTTCGAGATATTCTCGGTTCAACAGTTCAGTTTACCACAGGTAAGGACGATAGCTACGTGAGAGTTGAGGATCTCCCGATCAATGACGATTTCTTCCGTTTCCAGAATATAATTCAACCCAATGTAAATATGACTCCCTCTCACAAGGTGATTGAAACCTATCTTCGCCGCCATCGCACCGACTACCGCTATCAGGTAGCGGAAAATCCGATACCTGCTCTTCGTGACCGCAAAAACGACAATACATCCGTCGGCAGAGTTCCCGGCGCCGCCTACTCCACCGGATTTAAGTGTAATTGATATATTTGGCTATGCCCCGAAAATAAGCGTTTCCTTTTCGGCATCCCAAGATATTGTAATATCCTTATCACCGTCTACCATAAAATCAAGGGGCTGCTTCATTTAGGCATAACCCAAAAAGAGCGAAGATTCCGTCTAAAAAATACGGTTTCTTCGCTCTAATTTTATGTCTTGTTGTTTTTTGAGGTTGAAATTTTGCAAATTTCTTCCTTTTAATGCTCTTTTTGTATCGCCGTTTCCTCACTCGCCGTATTTTTATACGGCTATCGTTCGTCATCCGACGATTTCTGCTCTAAATTAAGCAAGCCCCA
>JAFTQV010000081.1 GCA_017462605.1 Clostridia bacterium
AAAAACACCTATATTGTATCACATTATCATAAAAATGTAAAGGGTGCTATTGTAAATATACTATTGGTGCAAAACCTGTCTAGGATTTTGACGGCGAGCGTCAATCTTTCCGCACTCTACGTCTTGAAAGCGAGCTTTCAGATCTCCGAGTGGGAAATGCGAACCTAATTTCTTGGATTCGCCTGCGAAAACTATGTTGTCGCAGACTAGGAAGTCTACCAAAACAAAAGAGAGATAACCGCAAGGGTTATCTCTCTTTTGTTGGTGGACCATCTAGGACTCGAACCTAGGACCGACCGGTTATGAGCCGGTAGCTCTAACCAACTGAGCTAATGGTCCGTATTAATATGCTGAAATAGTATATCAAAAATATATAGATAAGTTGTTACGAATTTGTGAATAAATAATTAAGTTTTAGCGGTATAAAAACACGAACAGCAAGCGCAGTCTTATTTTATTAAAAAGTATTTATTAAAAAGCGAAAAAGTCATTGACAAACGCCTAAAATTATGATAGAATTACAAAGCAACTGCACGGAGGCATAGCTCAGTTGGTTAGAGTACTTGCTTGACATGCAAGGGGTCAGTGGTTCAAGTCCACTTGTCTCCACCAAAAATAAAAAGGCACCCATGGCGGTGCCATTTTATTTTTGGTGAGCCATTCGCTCGACTACGCACGGAACGTGCAAGTGGTTCGCATTTCCCACTCGGAGATCTGAAAGCTCGCTTTCAAGGCGAAGAGTGCGGAAATATTGACGCCACGTGTCAAAATCCACTTGTCGAAGCTCCGCACCGATGGCGGTGTCATTTTATTTTTGGTGAGCCATTGGCTCGATCACGCACGGAACGTGCAAGTGGTTCGCACTTCCCACTCGGAGATCTGAAAGCTCGCTTTCAAGACGAAGAGTGCGGAAGTATTGACGCCACGCGTCAAAATCCACTTGTCGAAGCTCCGCACCCATAGCGGTGCCATTTTATTTTTGGTGAGCCATTGGCTCGACCACGCACGGAACGTGCAAGTGGTTCGCATTTCCCACTCGGAGATCTGAAAGGTTGCTTTCAAGGCGAAGAGTGCGGTCCGTAAAAATGTTAGGAGATTGAATATGGGCAATAAAATTCGTTATATTGCAGTGTTTTCTTTTTATGCATTGGTAGTTGCTGCTATAATGCTACTGACAACAGGTGGCTTTTTTGAGGTATCCACCTTTTTGAATGAGATTTTCAATTCCGTTCTGATCGCAATTCCGGTATACTTAGGGCTTTTTGTGGTGTATGACGTTCTCGCGTACTCCAACTCGTGGATAGCGCAGCTTCTGAAGGTAGTTGCAATATTGGAGAGCTTTGCTTTCTTTGCGTTTGAAGCATTTTTAAGTATTATGAGGCTTCTTACGATTAATGACAATGACAATGTGTTATTATATCCCCTTGAGGCGCTGTGGGGAGTTGCGATAATCGTGGCTTATCTTATGTATAAAAACGCTTCTGGTGATGGCAGAGCCAGAAGCATTTCGTTATTCGTTCTCCCCTCATCCATGATAGTAGGGTACATCGTCACGCTTCCTTTTTGCTTTATTTTTGGAGCATTGTTCTGATCTGAGCAACTATTTCCTTCTCCAAAAGCATTTTTCATAATATTTAACCTATGGATCTATTGAATACCGATATCTCCCAGAGGTATAATAATTCCTGCGGACAATTATATACCGACTAAAGCTTTTGGAGAGATAAAAATGGATCTTAACGTATTCGGAGCGGCGCATATAATATACCTTCTGATAACCTTACCGTTATCTGCTGCCGGACTTTATTTTGCAAAAAAATATGCAAAAACCGAAAAATCACAGACGATCATACTTAAATCAATAGCCGCGATGCTCTTTGTGTGGATAGTCATAAACAGGCTTTCGCAGGTCTTCAGATATTCGGACGTGCGGTGGAATCAGATCATACCCGATAGCTTTTGCGGAATGACGAGCCTTGTGCTTTCGCTTGCGGTGCTTTTAGGCAAGAAGGACAATGCAGTCTATCAATTCGTATGGTCGATCGGACTTGTCGGCGCGACTATCACGATTTTTTACCCCACGTTTCTTGGTCAGGGACCCTCGATATTTTATCTTCCGACGATATCGGGTCTCATTCATCACAGCATTACCCTCGTGATGATAGTAGCGCTCTTTCTTTTCGGTCAGATCCACGTTACGTATAAGAGGTGGTATTGCACCTTCTTTGGATTTACTTCATATCTAACTCTCGGCGCATTTGAAATGGCTGTTTTCGGATTTACCGATTCATTCCATATAGTTGAGCCGATGCTGGACGGAACGCCCTTGACCGCCTGGGTCATCGCGCCGATATACGCATGCGGCTATGCTGCCGTCTTATTTGTGTTTGAGCTTGTGCGTAAGAAAATGCGCCGCGAAGTAAAATGCGAAGCGTGATCGATTCTTTAATTTAATAGCAGCTAAAAGCGGATACTCTTTACCAAAAAGGTATTGGGTATCCGCTTGCTTTATTTCGTTTAATTAAAATCTTTGCTTTGGTTCATAGCCATTGCGCTCTAAGGCTCTTTCCAGCTTTTTATCAATTCTGAATATCACACGGGTCAAAAATCCCATAATGGAATAAAAAATCGATGGAAGGTAGACGATAGCGATAGCTGTAAAAGCCAAACCGATCGTTTGCTTGTCTTGAGTAATAATGCCTATACCAAGCCCTAAAACCGTCAGACCGAAGAAAAGGAAAATAAGCTTGCGTCTTATCCATGAGTGAATAGACATAAGCAATTCAAATAATCTAAAAATAGGATTAAACGAATAAGGGCTGATCCTTTTAAAGACGTTATCCGTTTGGCTGTTCTGTCTTGCGGTGGCAGTCTCGTTATCCCAATCAATATAAACGTTATATGAATCGAAATACGTGGTATTCCACCCCTTATAGGTCCATCCGAATGCTCTCATTTCCAGCTTTGTTATCCATTCGTCAAACGGGAAGCATTCTTTCTTTTTTGTCTTAATGTAATACTTCAATGCTCGCTCCTCTCAAAATCACAATAATTATACCAATATATTGGTATATATTTATTATACACGAATATTATTGGTATGTCAATAGCTCGCATGAAAAAATATGGTATATTTAAGTGGAAAAAGAAATATAATAGTTAGAAATCTGATGGAGCAAATAAAAATGAACAGAATAAAAGCATTACGCGAGGATCGAGATCTAAGGCAAACAGACGTTGCAAAGGCAACGGGGATAGATCAGCGATCACTTTCTAATTATGAAAACGGAAAAACAAACCCAGACAGTCTCTCGATAATCAAGCTGGCGCATTTTTTTGGTGTAACGTGCGATTATCTTTTGGGAGTAAGCGATCATAATATATTGAACTCCGATTCAATACTTTCTCAGCTTGGAGAGATGGAAAAAAGCATTAAAGAAATACGAAAATATCTTACCAATAAATGAATTAAAAAGGCTGCCCGAAATGCTTAAACGCATTTTGGACAGCCTTCGCTGTTGAAAAGAGATCCGGAAGTAAGGAGTTGTGTCTTTAAAACATTGCTTTTTCTAAAATCGCTTCTATAAATTCATCGCTATCGATAATGCTTATGCACGCGACGTCGTATTTATTGTATTTGATATTGACGTGATCAAGCGCGTTTTTGAGAGATAGCATGGAGTCGGGTGCGATTTTGCGCTTCTTTTCAAGCCCTCTGATCTTTTCATAGGGTATCTCTTTTTTCATTATGAGTCCGTATTTTTTATTCTTTCTCCTTATTCAATATCGCCTTCGAATCTTGCGTGGATGTACTTAACGCCGCGCTTCCAATCCTCTTCTCCAAGCGCGTCAATATCCGCTTCGGTAACGTTTGAGGGAAGATGTGGCTTGTATACCTTCATAAGACTGCTCTTTGAATTGTGCGTAGAGGAGTATTCCTTGCCCTGAGCGCCGATGCGCCTGCCCGTCACTTTATCCGTGAGGATGAATTTATCATAAGCGTAAAGAGGCTCGTAAATAGTGGCATCCTTGATGATCAGATTGAAGAGGTCTCCGTCGGCAAGATCGCCGAGAATGCGCGAGTCGTATTCGAGATGATAGAGTCCAAGGTAGAGGCGTGCCGCTGTGCATCTTTTGAATCTGATAAGCGCGACATCACTACCCTCGTCTGAGCGGATAAGGCAGCCGCGGCATAGCTTTTCGTCTATATCCTTGACAGACCGATAGCGGACGACCTCGGTTGCGACCGCCTCGGCAACGAGAGAGGTCCACTTGAGCTCTATTTTGCAGTCGGCTTCAGCAAGGCGCTCGGGATCTGATATAATAATACCCTCAAGCTCGCCGTGCATAAGTCTTGCGTATTCTTCGTCCGAAAGGTCAAAGTCGAATACCTCGCCTGTTTTCCACCTATCAAGAACGGCGTCTATATAAAATCGCTTCTCATCGTCAAGCTCCGCTTCGGGAACCTTTGGAATATGCTTTGTAAGATCAATGATGCCGCTTTTCTCTACCTCTTCGTCTGCCAGCGTATTTGCGGCAACAAGGCTGAGCCAATCGCTGTATTTCAGCTCGTAGCGAGCTATGGCGGCTCTTATGAAGGTGAGAACTACACCTGCAAAATCGTCCTTTACCTTATCATCATAGAAGCGATAAAAGATCTCTTTAAGCTCTGCTTTTTCCTCATCGTTCAGAAAAACGCGGTCTATCTTGCCGTTTGAGAGAGCAGACCTGTATTGATACTCCGCGAAGTTCTCTATTCCGAGCTTTTTCTTGGCGTACTCAAGCCCTGCCTTGCCAAAGGGGACGTACGAGCTGAGAGCGAGAGAGGCAAGAAGCCGGCCGCGCTCCGCGTAAACCTCGCGATACTCCATATTATTGACGTACTTCATGGCCATTCCTATTTCGGTTGTCATTGATAAAAGATCTCCTCGGCGGATCTCCACCGATCCGAGAATCGCTCTCATCCTCGACGAATATAGGAATGCTCCGTTGAGATCGCGATAGTATTCGCGCCTTGTATACTCTTTCATATCCTTATTCTCGCTTTCGTGCGGACTTTACTAAAATAAGTATAGCATAATGCATAAAAAAAGTAAAGCATTTTGGAAGACAAACGAGAGAAAATGAGCTTTTAAGCTTCCTTTTTAAATAAAAGATATTGTAATTATAAACTATTTATGTTATTATTAAAATGTATTATTATATTTGAGGTGCAGTATATGAGCTTGATCAATAAAGCCTTGCAGTTCGGTGGAAGAACGATACCGAACAGGGTGGTTTTTCAGCCTATGGAGGGCTGCGACTGCCAAAGCGACGGAACTCCCGGTGAGCTTACCGTCAAAAAATATGAGAATGCGGCGAGAAGCGGAGCAGGACTTATATGGATGGAGGCAAACGCGGTCTGCCCCGAGGGAAGGACGAACCCCGGTCAGATGATGCTTACCGAGGCTAATCTTTCCGCCTTCCGCGGCTTTGTCGCATCACTTAAAAAAATAGCTAAAGAGGAGTGCGGCATCGAGCCGATAATCATACTTCAGCTCACCCATTCGGGCAGGCAGAGTATCGTGCCGATGATAGCTTACCGCCACCCCATATACGAGGAGAAGCGCCCCGTGACGGATGAGAATATAGTATCGGACGAGTATCTTGATACCCTCGCTCCGCTCTACGTAAGATCCGCTCTTCTTGCAAAGGAAGCGGGCTTTGACGGAGTTGACGTCAAGTCATGCCACGGATATCTTTTCCAGGAGCTTCTTTCGGCGTTTACCCGCCCCGGCAGATACGGCGGCAGCTTTGAGAACAGAACTAAGCTTTATCTTGACTGCGTCAAGGCGGTCATGGATGCCGTTGGAAACGATATACTCGTTGTAACGAGGCTTGGCGTTGCCGATATGGTACCGAAGCCCTACGGATTTGGAACAACGGAGAATAACGAGCTTGATCTTACCGAGAGCGATATGCTTATCGAGAAGCTTATGGAGCTTGGGATCCGTATGCTTAACGTAACGATAGGTAATCCATATTACAATCCTCATATCAACCGCCCCTTCAGGCTCGGTGCATACAATCCGCCCGAAACCGCGGCAGAGGGTCTTGCCCGCTTTATCACGGTTGAGAGCCACCTTAAGGAGAAATTCCCCGAGCTTGTGGTTATCGGATCGGGTCTTTCCTATTACAGAGAGGATCTTATGGAAAAAGCCGAGGAGCAGCTTGCC
The DNA here is from genome assembly GCA_017462605.1 of Clostridia bacterium. Classification (GTDB taxonomy): domain Bacteria; phylum Bacillota; class Clostridia; order Oscillospirales; family CAG-272; genus UBA1740. Next base: position 6,216 of record JAFTQV010000081.1, read on the forward strand.
TCGGGCGTTTGCGACCTCGTTGGCTTCGGAAGAGGCTCTATTGCTTATCCTATGTTTTACAGAGATTGGCTCGAGGGCAAATTTGACCCCAAGAAGTGCTGCGTCGCATGCTCGAAATGCACCGCACTTATGAGAAATAAATGCGTATCGGGCTGCGCGGTATTCAATGATTATTATAAACAATTATATAAGGAGAAGGTAGCATGCAAAAAATAGCTGTTGTAACGGGATCTTATCAGGGAATAGGAAGAGGCATTGCCGATGGACTTAAGGCTGCCGGCTATACTGTAATTTATTCGGACGTGCATCCCGAAATGGAAGGTGAGGTTTACTTCAAGTGCGATATTTCCAAGGAAGCTGATCGCCGCGCCCTTGCGGATTTTGCGATAGAAAAGTACGGAAGAATAGACCTTCTCGTCAATAATGCGGGCGTTGCCTGCAAGGTAAGGCTTGACGTCCTTGAGACGACTGAGGAGAGCTTTGACCGCGTTGTCGGCATCAATACAAAGGGCACCTTCTTTATGTGCCAGACCTTCGCCAATAAAATGATAGAGTGCCAGAGCAAGGGACTTTGCGATTACACTCCGAGAATAGTTAATATAGCTTCGAATTCGAGCTATACGTCAAGCACCAGCCGCGGCGAGTACTGCATATCCAAGGCGGGAGTTTCGATGACTACCCTTCTCTTTGCGGATAAGCTTGCCGAGTACGGCATTCCCGTCTTCGAGGTTCGCCCCGGAATTATCAAGACTCCTATGACGGACGTTGTCAGCGCGAAATACGATAAGCTTATAGCAGAGGGTATCACACCCATCAAGCGCTGGGGAACTCCCGAGGACGTTGCCAACTGCGTTATCGCGGCGGCATCGGGACTTCTCGATTTCGGAACGGGAACCGTCCTTAATGCGGACGGCGGCTTCCATATAAGAAGACTTTAATTAAACCTTTATGAGGTCGCCTAAGGGCGGCAGAATGGATATTTTATGAAGACTTTTACCTTTGACGCCCTCGTCGTCGGCTCGGGCTGCGCGGGATATAACTGCGCGGACTGGCTTTACGAGCTTGGCGTAAAAAACGTTGCTCTTATAACCGAGTCAAGGCTCTCTGGCACCTCGCGCAATACGGGTAGCGATAAGCAGACCTATTATAAGCTCTCCCTCGCGGGAGACGACGGAGACAGTGTTCTCGGTATGGCAAAGACCCTTTTCGAGGGCGGAGCTATGGACGGAGACGTTGCGCTCGCCGAGGCGGCAAATTCCGCGAGATGCTTTATGAAGCTTGCTAATCTCGGCGTCAACTTTCCTACCAACGAGTACGGAGAGTACGTTGGATATAAGACAGACCACGACCCCTTCCAGCGCGCGACCTCGATAGGCCCTTACACCTCGAAGAAGATGACCGAGGTGCTTGAAGAGGCGGTCATGAGAAAGGGCATCACGGTGCTTGACAATACTCAGGCGATCGAGATACTTAAGGACGGCGATAGCGTCACGGGAGTTCTCGCTATCAACAGCGCCTCGGCTGACGTTGAATTTATCGGAATTTTCTCTCCCAACGTTGTTATAGCGACGGGCGGTCCCTCGGCTATATATAAGGATAACGTTTATCCCCCCTCGCATACGGGAAATTCATCTCTCGCTCTTGAGGCGGGAGCCGAGTTCGGCAACCTCTCCGAGTGGCAGTACGGTCTTGCTTCGACCGACTTCCGCTGGAACGTTTCGGGCACTTATCAGCAGGTGCTTCCGAAGTATATATCTATCGACTCCGAGGGTGTGGAGAGGGAGTTTCTTTTAGACTATTTCGATACCCCCGAAGAGGCGCTTAAGAACGTATTTCTTAAGGGATATGAGTGGCCCTTTGACGTAAGAAAAATACACGGCTCGTCCTACGTTGACCTCATCGTTTATCACGAAACGCAAGTGCTTGGCAGAGAGGTCTATATGGACTTCAGATACGAGCCCAAGGGGCTTGAGGGCGGCTTTGATAAGCTTGACCCCGTCTCATACGAATACCTTAAGAATTCGGATGCGCTTATTCCCCTTCCGATAGAAAGACTTCGCAAGATGAATCCCGGAGCGATATCGCTCTATATGGATCACGGTATAGATATCACCAAGGAGCCTCTTCGCGTTGCCGTTTGCGCTCAGCATAACAACGGCGGTATCAGAATAGACTCGAATTGGCAGACGAACGTCAAGGGGCTTTACGCGGCGGGAGAGGCTGCGGGCAGCCTCGGAATATTCCGCCCGGGCGGAACAGCGCTTAACTCCACTCAGGTCGGAAGCTTAAGGGCTGCGGAGCATATTGCCTATGATTCGGACAATAAGCTCTCCCCGAGAAAGGACGAGATACTTCTTGATGCTGTTAGAAGAGCGAAGGATATCATAGAGAAGACCGGATCGGATAAGTCTACCCTTCTTGCGATGCTCGATAAGTATAGCGCGAGAATGAGCGAAAGCTTTGCCTTCCTTCGTGATATCAAAAAGATGGAAAAGGCTCTTGCCGATATAGAGAAGGATACCGAGAGCTTTATTCTCGATAATAAGTGGTCAAGCCCCGTTGAGATACCGCACCTCTTCAAGAACCTTGACGTGCTTCGTATGTCGGGCGCGGTCGCGGCGGCGATCAGCTATACCGCAAAGGCATTCGGCTCGAGAGGCTCGGGATTTGTGCTTTCGGGCGAGGACTTTATGAAGAGAATACCCACCCCCGAGAATGAGTCGGGAAGAGAGCGCATCGTTGTTGTCTCAAAGGCAGACGGCATAAACGTGCGCGAGGTTGCGGTAAGACCTATTCCCGAGAAGCGCGATCTTTGGTTTGAGAAGGTCTGGGCAAGATACAGAGCTCGCACCGAAAAATAATAATTTGACCATTAAAGTTAGCATTTAATGCTTATTTGAAAGGGTAAAGCTATGAGTAATATGAAAAAAATAAAAATAGTTTGCGTTGGAATTGGCGGATATGCTCAAGTGTATTTCAAGGCGCTCTTTGAGACTAAGGAGCCTGATTTTGAGATAGTGGGAGGAGTTGATCCCTTCCCCGAGGGCGCGAAGTATTACTCCGAGATCGTTGAAAAGGGCATACCGATCTATGCCGATATGGATGCCTTTTATGCCGAGCATGATGCCGATCTCGCTATAATCACAACTCCCATTCATTTCCACACAAGGCAGATAATATACGCTCTCGAGCATGGCTCAAACGTGCTTTGCGAAAAGCCTCTTTCGGGAGTATCCGCTGATGCGGAGCTTATCGAAAAGCGCGCGGCGGAGCTTGGAAAATTCGTTATGATCGGATATCAGTGGAGCTATGCGAAGGCTATTCTCGATCTTAAAGAGGACGTGCTTTCGGGCAAGCTTGGCAAGCCGATCTCGCTTAAGACGAGGATCTTCTGGCCGAGAGACAAGGCGTATTTCCAGAGAGGCTCGAGGTGGGCAGGTAAGCTCAGAGCGAGCGATGGAACGGTAATCAACGACAGCGTTGCGGCAAACGCCTGCGCTCATTACATACACAATATGCTCTTCGTTTGCGGAGAGAGATATCTTGCCGCAGAGCCTAAGAACGTTAAGGCGGATCTCGTCAGGGTAAACGATATTGAGAACTTCGATAACGCAACCGTAAGCTTTGAGCTTGAAGGCGGAGCTAAGTGCCTCTTCGTTGCCGCTCATTCTACCAAGATCAACAGCAACCCAATGTTTGAGTACCGCTTTGAGAACGCGACCGTTTCTTACGATGAGAATACGAAGGATATAGTTGCGCGCTTCACATCGGGCGAGGAAAAGCATTACGGCAATCCCTTTGCAGGCCCTTCGGACGGCGGCAAGTCAAGAGTTGCTATCGACGGCTGCAGAAATCCCGATTTCAAGCCCGTTTGCTCGCCTTACACCGCGGCGGCTCACACAAGATGCATCGAGGCGATACAGACCTTCCCCATAAGAGAGGTCAAGCCCGAATATATCAAGGAAAACGGCACGAAGCTCTACGTCGAAGGTCTTACCGAGGCTATGAGCAGATGCTATGACGAAGAGATCATGCTCTTTGATACCGATTTTAAAGAAAGGTTGATATAAAAATGACTAAGGAAGATATTTTTCAGTATAATAAGCACGTTCCCGCAAAGCTTGATAAACCCTTTGTGATCGGAGTTTCGGGTCTTGCGCATGGGCATATCTTCGGTATGTGCGGAGCGCTCATTAATGCAGGCGCGACTCTTAAGAGCGTTTACGAGTCCGATCCCAAGCTTATCGCTTCATTCCTTAAGAGATACCCCAACGTAAAGGTAGTAGATACCGAGGATGAGATCCTTAACGACCCCGAGATAGATCTCGTTGCAAGCGCGGATATCCCTGTCGAAAGAGCGGGCGTTATCCAAAGAGCTATGAGAGCGGGCAAGGACGTTTTCGTTGATAAGGCTCCCGTTATTTCGCTCGAGCAGCTTGCAGACGTCAAAAAGTGCGTTAAAGAGACAGGCAAGAAGCTTTTCGTTTATTACAGCGAGTTTATCGCCGTTGAAGCTTCGGTATTCGCAAAGCAGCTTATAGACAGAGGCGTTATCGGCAAGGTATTCCATATAGATATTTTCGCTCCCCATAAGCTCGCTCCCGAGACACGCCCCGCATGGTTCTTTGAGAGAGATAAGATCGGCGGCATTATCACCGATATCGGCTCTCACCAGCTTCAGCAGTTCCTTGAATATACGGGCGCGACCGATGCGGTCATCAATTCCGCAAGAGTTGGCAACTACTTTGCGAAGGAGCTTGCGAAGGACGGAGACTTTGACGATTTTGGAGACCTCACTCTTACCGCGTCCAACGGTGTTACGGGTTATATAAGAATAGACTGGAACTCGCCCAAGGGCATCGGAACCTGGGGAGATATCAGAGTTACCATTCTCGGTGAGAAGGGCTATATCGAGCTTCGTAAGAACTGCGATATAGGAACAGAGGAAAAGGTTACCAACAGAGTTTACGTCTGCACCGATGACGGCGTTTTCGTTGACTCGGTTTCGGGCAAGGTTGGGCTTCCCTTCTTCTCGAAGCTTATCGCCGATTGCCGGAACAGAACGGAGACCGCTATGACCGAGCATCAGACCTTCCGCGCGATCGAGCTTGCTATCGAGGCGCAGAATATGGCGCTTGAGGGCAAAAAGTAAATACGTTAAGTAAGAGGCTGCAACGGCAATTATCCCGCAATTCTTACTATCCCCTATAAAAAAGTCGGATCTGAAGCTTTATGCCTATGATCCGACTTTTTTATTATTTACTGAATTATATGATCTTTGTGCGGCGGCTACTCTCCGCTTTCAGTGTGCCTTTTTATAGCCTCGAGAGTTTCATTGCTTATAACGTGCTCGATCTTGCAAGCGTCCTCGGCGGCAGTCTTTGCCGAGACACCGAGGCTCTCGAGGAAGGATGACAGTATGACGTGCCGCCTGTAAATAGCCTCCGCGGTCTTTAAGCCAAGCTCGGTCAGATGGATGTGAGACATTTCGTCTACCGTGACGTAGCCCTCGCGCTTTAAGATCCCAAGCGCTCTGCTGACTGAGGGCTTGGAGTATTCCATGCGCTCGACTATATCTATTGCGTGAACGTCGCTTTTCGACTGCAAGAGCATATATATGTTTTCAAGATACATTTCGCCCGATTCCTGCAGCGCCATTAAGCTCACTCCCTTCCCTTTTTTATTATTTTATCATATTTTTCAGAATTTGTCAATCGTGTACCTTGACCTCTTTTGCGAGGTGCAAGGAATAGATGCCGACAGCATCGGGCTTCCTTCCAAACATTTTTTCGATAGCAAGCGAGTAATAATAAAGCTGCCTTCTGTGCGCCGAAAGAAGCTTTTCCTCGGCAAGTCGGCGGTCGCTCAGCTCCTCTTTGGTAAGCCTGTCCGTCTTGTAGTCAACGAGATGCAGCGAGCCGTCCTCTCCTTCTATAACGCAGTCTATGACGCCCTGCACGAAGACCTCTCTATCCCCGAGAGATGCCTTTTTCTTCTCGTCCTCGGTGAAAAGAGCCGCAGGGAGCTTGACGTTAAATCTCAGCTCGCGGTAAAGCTTCTTTGCCCTTCTCATTTCGGAGAAAAGCTCGGAGCGGGTAAAACTATCGATCTCGCTTATGCGAACGAGGCGGCGATCCTCGTCGGTCAGATATTTCATCTCGGCGAGCCTTTCAAGCTCCGCTCTGACGCCTTCTTTTTCAAGACGCTCAAAGTCGGCGAACTGAAGCACCGAGTGGGTAGCTATTCCTATTTTAGCCGCCCAAGACTCGGTCTTCCCCGTCATAAACGAGGGAAGATAAGGGGTATCGCTCTGCTCGTCATCGGATACCTCGGAGTCCTCTTCCTTTTTTGCGAAAAGAGCTTCAAGATCCACCTCGGTCGGCTCGCTTCCGTCAAGCACCGTCGGAGAAAGCTTCGATACTGATATCTTCTCGGGAAGATCCTCGAGATGCGCCAAGGGATTGACGAAGGTGAAGCGCCTGATATACTCACTCTTTGAGAGGGTTTTTGAAGGCTCTCCCATATCGCAGGGGTTGACCGACTTTATTTGCGCGATCTCATCCTCGCCCGAAGCGGCGGTATCGGAAGAGAGGGCATCATCCTTCGCCTCGCAGTCACCAAGCGCCTCGCCGCGCTCATGTATCACGAGCCTGCCCGTATTTCTTCCCACCATTACCATATCGAATAGTGTCTTTGCCTTGCCCGTGAAGTATTCCGAGGGGAAGGATCTTTGCATATCTATTTTATAAAGATATTTATCGGTGTCGTTGATAGAGCATGAGCCGAAAACGTAAAGCATCTCTCTCGCGCGCGTCAGAGCGACGTAAAGAACTCTCAGCTCTTCTTCGTATTCGGTGCGCTTGATAAAATGATTTATCGCAAGGCATGCGGGGTTCTCAACGAGGGCAAGCCCCGAGTCGTCCTTTAGCCTGAAGGAGATGCCGAAATCCTCGGAGAAGGAAATCTTTTCCGTGTTGGTCCTTCCTCTTGACGAGGCGTTGGCAAGAATGGTAACGGGGAATTCGAGTCCCTTTGATTTGTGGACTGTCATGATATTCACGGCGTTGCCTTCGGATGAGGTATCCTTCGCACCGAATTCCTCTCCGTTTTCTATAACGTCGTTTATAAAGCTGATAAAGCTGTAAAGCCCCTTGAAATCCGATCTTTCGAATTTTCTTGCGTATGAAAGCAGAAGAATGAGGTTTTCTCTTCCGCCGTTCTTCTCTGCGAGAGCCATAAGTCCGCTTTCACGGTAAAGCAGAGAAAGAAGAGTATCTGTTGCCATTCCCTCGGATAACCTTCTGTATCTTTCAAGAGAGATAAGGAAGCTCTTGCCCTTGCCGTACGAGGGATCGCTCGATACGTATTCGCAAAGCGCCTCGTAAAGGGTCTCGCTTTCTGATGAGCGCCTTATTCTGACAAGCTCGTCTGCCGTGAAGTCGTAAAGCGGCGAGCACATAAGGGCGGTAAGATAAACGTCGCGCCTTGGGTTGTCAATACTGTAAAGCATCGAGAGGGCGAGAAGGACCGATTCATCGAGGAAAAGATTGCCCACCTCGGCAACGCTCACGGGTATGCCAAGCCCTTTAAGCTTGTTTGCCGTCATAAGTGCGGCATCGCTCTTGACCGAGCGGAAAAGTATTGCGATATCCTTCGGCTCGATCCTCTTTCCCGAGGCAAGAGTGCCGCTTTTGAGAAGCTCTTTTATTTTATCCGTAATAGCCAATGCCTGGGTCTCTGCAGCCGCGCGCTCCTCGAGAAGCACGGAATCAACAACTTCATCCGCATCCTCGAATGTCTCGGGTGACGATGCAGGCTTTTCGGTAAGATGTATTTCGGGGATAGCGCCTGTCGGCGAGCTGCCCTCTTCGTATATTTTGGAGAAGCCGAGCCTGTCCTCGGGGACGTAGCCTATGCTCCCGCCGAGCGCGCCGAAAAGAGTATCGAATACGCCGTTGACAAAATCGACCACCGTCTCGTCGCATCTGAAATTATTAGACATAAAGATAGATGCCGCGGGATAATCGCCCTCGTCTCCGAGAGAGGGAAACTCCGATTTCATCCTTCTGAATATCTCGGGTCTTGCCGAGCGGAAGCCGTATATGCTCTGCTTTATATCGCCGACCATAAAGCGGTTCTTTCCGTTGGATATCGCCTCGAATATCTTACCCTGAAGGGCGTTTACGTCCTGGTATTCGTCAACGTAAATGTAGTCGAATTTGCTTCTAAGCTCAGCAGCAAGAGGTGTGGTATTGCCGTCCTTATCGTAAAGCGCCTCGTATGCGTAGCGCTCAACGTCCGCAAATTCGCATATACCCCTTTTGCGCTTCAGCTCCATAAAATCAAGATAGTATCTCTTGATAAATCTATAAAATACACCCAGCATTTTGTAAAGATTTGTGTACAGCTCGAGCCATTCTGCCTCGGTGTATAGATAGAATTTATTTTGGAATTGCTCGGTGTCGTCCTTAAGCTCGCTATGAAGATATTCTATCTTTCTTGCAAACTCACAGTCGGTATCCGTGGGCTTTGGGTGAGCTATCTTGCCCCTGTCAAAGCCGGCGAGGATATCTCTTTTTTCCATATAAGTTTTTGCTCCGAGAAACCTTTCAAGAAAGGATATATCCGCCTCGGCTGCGATAAGGTTTTTTGCGTCCTGCTTTGAATAGGACATCTCAGGGAGCGCGCCCTTGATAGCCTTAAGATATTCCGAGAAGACGAAGTCAGAATATTCGGTGATATAAGCGCCGATCCTCGTTTCTTCGACCGCGGTGAATTTATCGGGGTCGTATTCTTCTATAAGAGGAATGAGCGTGTCTATTCCGCGCTCGGTGGATTTGAGCTTTTCAAAAACGAAGTCTATCGCCTCGGAAAGCTCCTCGCTATGCTTTACGGAAGCGAGCGATTCTCCGAGAGCTATAAAGTCCTCGGCTGATCCGACCTCGCTAAGCTCGCCCTCGTAAGCCGCGTTTATCAGCGACTCGAGAAGAGACGAGGAAAGTATCTTCGCCTCGCTCGGCTCAGCGATCCTGTAATTCGGATTAAGACCGATAGAGGATGCCGAGGCGCGGAGTATACCGTTGCAGAATGAGGTTATGGTAAGTATCTTCGCATCCTTGATCTTAAGCAGCTGCTCTTCAAGCCTTGCGCCCGCGCCCTCGGCTTTCGCCGCCTCGCTGACCTTCTTGGTTATCCTCTGGCGCAGCTCCTCAACGGCGGCGTTGGTATAAGTGCAGATCAGCATTCTGCCGATATCCGCGGGGTTCTTGTCGTCAAGTATAGACTGTATGATCCTTTCGGTCAGAGTTGCCGTCTTACCCGAGCCTGCCGCCGCGCTTACGAGAAGCGTGCGGTCTCTTGTATCGATAGCAAGCTGCTGTTCTCTTGTCCAAGCCATGTTTTTCTCCCTTAAGTATTACTTGATAGTGTCCGTCTCTCTGAATTGCTTCACAGGCTTAACGGCGATACCGCCCTCATATATTCCAACCTCGCCGAGCGCGAAAAATCCGCCCTCGTCCGATAGTCTTATCTTTTCTCCTATCTGTGCCGACTCGCCTATTTTTGAAAGATATATCTCGCAGCCCGAGGAAGCGAGACGCGCGAAAAACGGCGGAAGGATCATACCTCGGTATTTTTCAAAAACTCTTTCGGTGGGCACGACTGCGGCGAGCCTCTCTTCCTCGGTCATAGCCTCAAGCTCCCCGAGGGTAAAGGCATCGTCAAGCGTGAATACGGATGCTTTAGTCCTTTCAAGCGACGCCATAGCGCCGCCAACGCCGAGCGCCTTTCCTATATCGGCGCAAAGCGTTCTTATATAAGTTCCCTTTGAGCAGTGGACGTCGAGCGAATAATTTCTTTCGTCTATCCTCTTTGCCGAAATGCTGTGAACGGTAATGGGTCTTGCCTCGCGCTCGATCTCGATGCCCTCTCTTGCCATATCGCAAAGCTTCTTGCCGCCCACCTTGAGCGCGGAGTACATAGGGGGAGTCTGCATTATCTCGCCCTCGAATGAGCTTATCGCGGAAAGCACCGTCTCTTCATTCGGAATACTATCGCATTCGGTGAGTATATTGCCCGTTGTATCCTCGGTGTCCGTGGTAATGCCGAGACGCAGAGTCGCGCGGTAATACTTATCGGACGAGAGCATATATTCGCTCGCCTTGACAGCCCTTCCGATAAGTATAGGCAAAACTCCCGTTGCCATAGGGTCGAGCGTGCCCGTGTGCCCCGCTTTTTTTACTCCGAAGAGCCTTTTTATTCTATTCACAGCACCCTGACTTGTGATGCCGCCTTCCTTTTTTAAAACGACGATACCGTTCATATACCCGTCCTCGATATTTTTATATAAAGATTTTAACATAAAGTGATGAGAATTTCAACTAAACTCTTGCTAAAAATAAAATTATGTAGTAAAATAAATCATAAATCAAAAAGCAAAGGGGAAAAACATGAAAGCAATCGTAACCGTTACAGGTAAGGATAAGGTCGGTATCATAGCAGAGACGAGCGCGGAATGCTCGAAAAGAAACGCTAATATAGTTGATATAAGCCAGACTGTTATGAGAGAGTTTTTTGCAATGATAATGCTCGTTGATCTTGAGGGGCTTAACTGCGATTTCAAGACGTTTGCCGATGAAATGCAGTCGCTCGGTAAGGATAAGGGCGTTGATATCCGCGTTATGCACGAGGATATCTTTAATTCTATGCACAGAATATAACGGAGGGCAGGATGCTTAATATAAACGACGTGCTTGAAACCGTCCGAATGATCAGGGAAGAAAACCTTGATATAAGAACGGTCACTATGGGAATATCTCTTTTTGACTGCATTTCAGACGATCCCGAAAGATTGATGCAGAAGATATACGATAAGGTAACGGGTAGTGCAAAGGATCTTGTCAAAGTGTGCGAGGATCTTGAGAGGACCTACGGTATACCGATCGTCAATAAAAGAATAAGCGTTACTCCCGTTTCTTACGTTGGCTCTTCTATGATGAGAGACGGATACGTGAGGATCGCGCAAACGCTTGATAAGGCTTGCCGAGAGCTTGGTGTGAATTTCATCGGCGGATATTCAGCTCACGTTCAGAAGGGCGCGATCCGCGGCGCATCCGAGCTTATAGAGTCTATACCCGAGGCTCTTTCAGTGACGGAGAGGGTTTGCTCCTCGATCAACGTTGCCACCACAAAGGCAGGGATCAATATGGATGCGGTGCGCCGTATGGGTGAGATTATAAAGGATACCGCATACGCAACCAGAGACAGAGATTCAATAGGCTGCGCAAAGCTTGTTGTCTTCTCTAATATTCCCGAGGATAATCCCTTTATGGCGGGAGCTGTTCACGGTATAGGAGAGCCGGATACTGTAATAAACGTCGGCGTCAGCGGACCGGGCGTTGTTGCGGCGGCGATACGCGAGGCGGGGCAATGCGACTTTTCCGAGCTTGCCGAGACTATAAAGAAGATAGCATTTAAAATAACGAGAGTCGGTCAGCTTATCGCCACCGAGGCAGCTGCGAGGCTCGGCGTTCCTTACGGAATAGTGGATCTCTCATTGGCTCCCACTCCTGCGGCAGGCGACTCGGTTGCGGAAATACTTGAAAATATGGGTCTTGAATGCACCGGCACTCACGGAACAACGGCTGCCCTCGCGCTTCTCAACGATGCGGTAAAGAAGGGCGGAGTTATGGCATCGGGTCACGTTGGCGGTCTTTCGGGCGCCTTTATCCCCGTCTCCGAGGATAGGGGAATGATCAGCGCGGCATCGAAGGGCATCCTCACGCTCGAGAAGCTTGAGGCTATGACTGCCGTCTGCTCGGTGGGTCTCGATATGTTTGCCGTACCCGGCGATACCTCGGCGGCAACTATCTCGGGAATTATAGCAGACGAGATTTCGATAGGCGTTGTAAATAATAAGACCACAGCCGTAAGAGTAATTCCCGTATACGGCAAAACGGTGGGAGACACCTGCGAGTTCGGCGGACTTCTCGGCTACGCGCCTATAATGAAGCTCCATTCGGAGTCCTGCGAGAGCTTTATAAAAAGAGGCGGAAGGATTCCCGCTCCTATTCACTCTCTTAAGAATTGATGCAATAAATTATCGCAAAATGCGGCAAGATCGGCAGCGTGCGCCTTCCTTACGACGGAAACGTACTGTTGCCGATCTTTTTATCTTGATTTTGCTAACCTTTGCTATACAAAATGCGACATAAAATATGCCTCTTAGGGTGTATAATCAGTAAAAAGATTACGCCTTTGGAGGTGGAAAATGAAGGATATTGAAGGAGTTAAGGCGGAAGGCAGAGAGCCTTTCGCATCAGCCGTCAAGGCAGGACTTGAGGGGGAGCTTGGGCTTGATAAAAATGCCGTGGCGGATCATGCGCGCATTCTCTCCAATATTGCTATTGTGGCGCTCGGCTTTCTTTTTGGCGGATGCCATCTCGTATTCGGCTCTTATCCGCTCGGTCTTGCTCTCGTCTCGCTTTTACCGAGGGGAGTATGGAGCGCGCTGATCGGAGTTGCTATCGGCTCGCTGACTCTCGGCAGGTCGGGTATAATTTATGCTATGATATCCGTGCTTGCGGTCTTTCTGAGGATAGTTATATCGGGTAAAGAGAAGGGAGCGGCAAGGCTTTTTTCGGAGAGCATTCTGCTGCGTACCTCGAGCGCGGTAATCTCGGGATTTGTCTCGGCGGTCTACGAGATACTTCTCTCGGGCTTCAGCCTTGAAAGCATTCTTCTCGGCGCTTCTATGATAATTCTGCCCGGCGCGGTGACTCTTGCACTTTCGGGTCTTTTCGTTGGCGGTATCAGCATGCCCGAGCTTCTCTTCGGCAAGGACAGCGCGATCTTCTCGAAGAAGGATGACGGTATCAAGCTCACGCTTTTCAGAGCCTCGGCTCTCATTCTTATTCTTCTTATCTCGCTTTCTCTTGATAAATATTCTATTTTCGGTATAGATTTATCCTTCGTATTTGCAGGTCTCGTCACGATCGTTGCGGCGAAAAGATTCGGCGCGCTTTACGCCGCCGTTGTCGGCTTCTTTGCCTCGGTCGGAGTCTCTGGTCTTTATTCGGTCGCATTCGCCCTGGCAGGCGCGGTCAGCGGAGCGATATTTTCTCTTGGCGGTCTTTACGCCCTGATATCGGGTCTTGCCGCTCTTTCGCTCTGGGGCGCTTACGCAGGCGGCGTCTCCGGTTTTCTCTCCGTCTTCCCCGAGCATCTTATCGCCTGCTGCCTCTCCTTCCCTCTTTTCAAGTATATAGAAAGAGAAAAGGGCGCGCCGAGAGCCGAGAGCGTCAGAAGAAAAGCCACCGATATGGTGGGAACTATGGCTCTTGCGCATAGGAATAAGATATCTTCGCTCCCTCTTGAGCTCGAGAAGCCGCTCTCGGCTGTACTTCCCATAATAAAAGACTTTTGCAATGACGACTCGGCAGCTGAGGACTACACGATCTTTTTAAGAATGCTCACCGAAGCAAGAGCGGCATCGCAAGAGGAAAGAGATATGAACGAGGAGCTGACTGATAAGCTTGAGAATATAATAGAGGATTTCGGCTTCAAGGACGGCGTGGTGAGGGCGTTTGGCAAAAAGAGACCTTACGTCGTTCTCGCGGGCGAGGACAAAGACGGAGTCAGAATAACGGATCCCGCGCTGAAGGCAAGACTCGAAGGCGAATGCGGAGTGAAGCTATCCCGCCCCGAATATTTCAGGCGCGACGATATGGTGCTTATGGAATGCTCATCCGAGCCTAAATACAGAATAAAGAGCGGAAGCGCGAAAATGGCAAGCGCAAAGGGCGAGGTTTCGGGAGACACCGCTCGGGTCTTTGAAAACGGCGGCTTTGCCTACGGTCTGATATCGGACGGTATGGGAAGCGGAGAGGTCGCGAAGCGCACCTCTGAGTTCGTCGGCGCTTTTCTTTCCTCTATGCTCGGCTCGGGCGCATCGGATACCACGGTCATGCATGCGCTCAACTCGGCTATAAGGCGAGGTAAGGATGAGTGCAGCGCAACGGTGGATCTCTTTATCCTCGATACGGTGAGCGCCTCGGCATCCTTTATCAAAAGCGGCTCGGCTTCATCGTATATCAAAAGGGACTCCTCTCTTTTCCGCATCCGCTCGGAGACTATGCCTATCGGTCTTTTAAAGCAGATAGACGCCGAGGTGACGGGAGCTGAGGTGCTGCCGGGCGACTTTGTTATAATGATGTCAGACGGTATATGCCCCTCGGGAGATGACGCCGCATGGCTTCCCGAGCTTCTGCGCCGCCCGATAGAGGGCGATCTTAACGCCTACGCCTCTCTCATTATAGAAGAGGCTGTCAAAAACGGTGCAGGCTCTGATGATATGAGCGTTCTTATTCTTGGCATTGAAAAAAACGAATAACCTCACTTAATGTAAAGTATAATAGACAAATAAAAGAAAAACGGCTGCCAAAGCTTTATAGCTCGGGTAACCGTTTTTTAATTTTATTTAACGAGATCGCAGAACTCCTCTATCTCATCTGCCATCATTGAAAGACCTGCACGCCAGAAATCGCGCGATGTAAGATCGACTCCCGCGATCGCCGCCGCATCCTCAACGTCGGCTATCGGAGTGGTGTAAAGGAGCTTCTTATAGGTGGAGACGAAGTCCTTACCTTCCTTTTTATACTTGGCGTAAAGTCCTCTTGCAAAAAGACCGCCGAATGCATAAGGGAAGTTATAGAAGCTTAAGCCGCCGCTGTAATAATGCCCCTTGCATACCCACATAAAGGGATGCATAGTCTTTTCGTCAAGACCGTCTCCGTATGCCTTTTTCTGAGCCTCGAGCATAAGACCCGAGAGCTTATCCGCATCCATAAACTCCTCTTCTCTCTTCTCGAAAACAGAGCTTTCGAAGAGATAGCGTGAATAGATATCAACGATGATCTGAGTTGCGTCCATAAGCTCGCTTTCGATGAGAAGAAGCTTCTCTTCCTTCGTCTCGGCGCCTGCTATCGCATCTGCCATGACCATTACCTCGTTGAAGGTGGATGCAGTCTCGGCAACGGGCATTGAGTAGTCCTGATTAATTATCGAGTGGCGGAATACCTGCCTATCGTGGAAGGAGTGGCCAAGCTCGTGCGCAAGAGTGATGACGTCGCTGAACGAGCCGTCAAAATTGGTAAGCACGCGGCTCTCTTTCGCGCTCGGAACTCCGCAGTCAAACGCGCCGCCGACCTTACCGTCACGGGGATAGAAATCTATCCAGCCGCATTCAAAGGCTTCCTTTACCATATCGTGAAGCTCGCCGTCAAACTTGCCGAAAACTCCGAGGAGATAATCCTTAGCATCCGAGACGGTGTATTTCTTATCCGCCTTGCCCATAGGAGCGAAAAGATCGTACCAGGGCAAGCCGCCCTCATGACCGAGAGCCTTCGCCTTCGCTCTTAAATATTTTCTGAAAACAGGGAGATATTCGTCGATCGCACCCATAAGAGCATCGAGAGTTTCTCTTTTCATTCTCGAATTGTAAAGAGCCTTGTCAAGGGGAGAGGAAAAGCCTCTCAGAGCGCATTCGGAAAGAACCTGGAGTTTAATGCTGTTGAGAGCGAAAGCCACGGGCTCCTTTATCTTTTCGTATGCGGCAAGCTCTGCCTCGTATGCCGAGCGGCGCACCTCGGGGTCGGGATCGTAAGCCAGGTTGCGGACGGTGGAAAGATTGACCGTCTCGTCTCCGAGCTTGACCTTAAGGCTCGAGGTAAGAGAGCTTTGAAGATCGCTCCAAGCGCTTGCTCCGCTCATATTCATCTTGGCGAAAAGCTCCTCTTCTCCGTCGCTGAGAAGATATTTTCCGTCGCGCGCGATATTCATAAGGAAGTATTCATAGTCGCAAAGCTCGGGCGCGCTCTTGATCATCTCGGGAAGCTTCGCCTCGCCTGCGATAGCCGCCTTTATCACGGTGTCTGCCCTTGCGGTGCCTGCCGCGATATTCATGACCTTACCGAGCGCGGATGCCGCATCGGTATCCTTGGTATTTGCGCTGTATCTGAGGTTGGCAAAAATAGCAAGCTTGCTTATAAGAGTCGAAATGGCCTCGCTTTCCTTGACGTAGCTTATCATAAGCTCTTTTTTATCAAGCTCTCCAACCTTCGCTGCAAGATCGGAAAGCGACTTTGATCTTGCCGAAAGCTCCTCTATGTCTGATGAATATTTCGGATCGTCAAATCCCGAATAAAGTATACTGAGATCCCATTTTCCCATATCAAAATATCCTTTCTTTATCAAGGCGTTGCCGCCGTTCGTTTTCATATATTTTACCACAAGCGAAGAGGTTTGTAAAGACCGATAGCAAAAACCGCGCGAAAAGCATAAAATGAAAGCAGGACCGAAAGGTTCAACGTAAGGAAAGGACCTTGCAATATATGAAGATAGTTCTTTTGCGCTCGCCGAAGCTTATATCGGCGCTACTTAAAAAGCTTTTAGGAATATGATCAAACAACAGTCAAATCCGTCTACGAGAACCCCCAAAAAGTCTGCGACTTTTCGGGGAACCCCTATTCGGCGGGCGGACACGCCGAATGACGCAATATACCGCAAGCGGTATGCGCACGCGATGAAATCCTGCTTCGCAGGGTTATATGACAGACGGATTTGATTTCGGGGCTGCTTCATTTAGGCATAACCCAAAAAGAGCGAAGATTCCGTCTGAATAATACGGTTTCTTCGCTCTGATTTTATGCCTTGTTGTTTTTTGAGGTTGAAATTTTGCAAATTTCTTCCTTTTAATGCTCTTTTTGTATCGCCGTTTCCTCACTCGCCGTATTTTTATACGGCTATCGTTCGTCATCCGACGATTTCTGCTCTAAATTAAG
>JAFTQV010000082.1 GCA_017462605.1 Clostridia bacterium
AACTCTGATTGTAGCCAATACTCTGTCTGTAAACAAAGCCAACTACTCATCCACCGCAAGCGGTCCCCCTTCCCTCACAAGGGAAGGCTTAAGGATGAGGTGTCAAGCTCCCCCCAGCAAAGGTGAGCAGAGTCTTTTCGATTATGCCAAAATGCGGAAGCGAGGTAGAACCAAAGCAGAAAAGAGGCACTTTTGAGGCAAACGGATTTTAGGCAGAAAACTTCGAGTGCGACCCGAAGGTGTACAAATGTACATCGAGAGGGAGCAGTCGGAGATAGAAGAAAAAACATAAAAACGGAGAAAACCAAAGGTTTTCAACCTTAAACAAATATGTTAGCTCAAACTGTTAATAGGGGCAATATGTTCTAATGCCCCTTTCCATGTTTTTTCTTCGATTATGCCAAAAGGCGGCAGCGAGATATAACCATAGTAGAAAAGAGGCACTTTTGAGGCAAACGGATTTTAGGCAGAAAACTTCGAGTGCGACCCGAAGGTGTACAAATGTACATCGAGAGGGAGCAGTCGGAGATAGAAGAAAAAAACATAAAAACGAAGAAAACCGAAGGTTTTCAACCTTGGTAAAATATATTTTTACAAAGCTTTATTGAGGCAAAAAGTATATAATCGAAAATCCCCCTGTTTTTTCTTCGGTTATGCCAAAAGGCGGAAGCCTCAAACCATAAACCTACGAAGCTTGTCAATAGCCCCCTTCTCGAGCCTTGACACTTGCGCCTGAGAGATCCCTATTTCCTCAGCTATCTCCATCTGCGTTTTTCCGTTATAGTACCTATGCATGATGATATTTTTCTCCCTATCCGTAAGCTTCTTCATAGCTTCCTTCAAGGCGATATTTTCAATAAGGATCTCATCTGACTGAGTCTTATCGGCAAGCTGGTCGATAACGTACATCTTGTCCTCGCCCTCGCCAAGCACCGAGTCGTAAAGGGAGATAGGCTCGACTATCGCTTCCATAGCCTCTTCGACCGCCTTTTCGCCCTCACCCATTATTTTTGCGATCTCGGAAATAGGCGGCTCGCGCAGCTCGCGCCGCATAATATCTTCCTTGATCTGCAGAGCGCGGTAGGCAATATCACGAAGCCCCCTCGAAACTCTGACCGAATTATTATCTCTCTGAAAGCGCCGTATTTCGCCAATGATCATCGGCACGGCGTAGGTTGAAAACTTCACGTTGAATGAAGGATCAAAATTATCAATAGCCTTTATAAGACCAATGCACCCGACCTGGAAAAGATCGTCTGCGCTGTCCTTCTTCGGCGCAAATCTCTGTACCACCGAAAGCACGAGACGGATATTGCCGAGGATCATTCTTTCTCTCGCCTCGCCGTCTCCCTCTTTCGTTTTTTTGAGAAGCTCGCGCTTCTCGTCTTCCTTTAAAGTTATAAGCTTAGCAGTATCAACACCGGAGATAGTGACCTTGTTAAGCCGCATACCACACCTCGTTTTATTTGGTTGTGGTTATTATTGCCCGTTGGCGTAAAAAATACACCCGAATTCGACATTCGGGTGTTAATACTTATTTTAAAAGTCTGATCAGAGATCCTCAGCGGTAAGGCGAACTCCGCCAATCGGTATTTCGGGAAGATCGATTCCTCCGCTCGTTATAATAACGTCGCTTTCGCGAAGCTCTGTGACTTCAAGAGTGGGAGATATGTATTCCTTCATTTTTACGCCTCCCTGCCTGAATAATTTTTTGCCGCCTCGCCGTAGCGATAAATAGCGCCGGTGATCAGCTTAAGATTGTCATTTGCATCGCTGTTAAGGGTATAATGCACATAAGAGTTTACAGAATAAAGCACTTTAGGCTATATTCAACTCCGTTCTTCTCGAAGCTTGCGGTGATTATCTCACCAAATTCATCAGCCATTACGCCGTCAAAATCAACTCTGTACTTGCCGTTCTTATCGGGGGTAATCTCGCTTACGTTGAAGGCGGTCTCTCTGCCGCCAACGCTGATCTTAACGGTAAGACCCTCGGTATCCTCTGCGGTGAAGGTGAAGTATGCGCTCATCGATTCGGTGCATCTGAGACCCGCGCCAACGAATACTGCTCCCTCGGCATCGCCCACGGTGGTAAGATCGCTATTCTCGGGTGCTGCATCTGTGCGGTATTTATCAAGGTCGAGACCTGCCGTGACGAGATAGTCCGTTTTATATCCGTTGTATATCTGAGCCGCCTCGCCGTAAAGCAGGATAGCCGCGGCAAGCTCCATAGTCTTTTCGTCCATTCCGAATGCGGGATCAAGCACCGATCTGCAGTAGCTCTCAATGCTGTTGCCAAGAGCCTCGCTTGCGTACTCCTTGCCGCCAAGCTCTGCCGTGAGAGTCGCGGTGATCTCCTCGCCCATATATTCGGGCATAACGTCTTCAAACTTGAAAGCGGTCTTTCCGTTCTTGACAACACTCTCGGTGACAACAGTCTCGCTGCCCCTGAAATTAAACGTCATTTTCGCATTCTCATAATAAGAGGGAACGCGAGCCGCGAAATAAAGGTTGATGTCCTCGTTGAGGCTCGGGAAATAGGTAAGTATCGCTATCTTTTCGATGACCTTGTATTCGCCGAGATTTCCATTGAAGCTTACGCCGCCCACAGCCGCATCGTAGCCCGAAACCGCAATAGCTCCGTCGTTGACCTCAAAGGCATCCGCGCTTAAGCCGGCGGTGGAATTAAAGGTCATATCTACCGAAGTGTCGGTAAGAAGCGCATTGCCCGAAGCGTCCTTTACGGATGCGCTGAAGGTATAATCGTTTGCCTTGCTTATAGTAGCGGTGACGTCGGATGTCTGATCTTCAAGCGCGTTTTCACCAAGGTTTACTTCGCCTGATGGGGTTCTGAAAGCAATTTTGTTGTCGGGTGCCTTACTAGATACGGTTAACGCATTAGCAAAACAGTCAATAGTGGTTTTGTCGATAATTACACTGGTTGATGAATTATTATAAAAAACAAAGGTACCTTTAACAGCAGAAAAATTATTTTGCTTTGCGCCTTTTGTTGTTTTACAAGTTACACCGGATGGCAGTTCGATAATATCAAGTTGATTGCAGTTGTGGAAAATATAACCTCCGTCAAGTTTTTCAACAGTAGACGCAGCATAAACTTCCTTTAGGTTAGTACATAAATTGAATGAATAACCTCCAATACTTGTTACGCCTTCTTCAATAACTACTTTTTTGATATTGTTCCTTTGATCGCCGGCTATACATTTATCTCCCCACGGAACATCTCCCGCTTTTGAAAAAATGCTCATCGCTCCGCTTCCGCTGATTTTGAGAAGTCCGTCACTATAAAGCGTCCAGGTGATGTTATCTCCTGCCTGAACTGCGCCCTCATCACTGCTGCTCGCAACAACCGTTACCGTCTCCTCGGCGAAGGCGCCGAATGCGAAGACTGCGCAAAGCAAGGTTACCGCAGCAGCTAAAACTAAAACTGTTCTTTTCATGCTTTTCAATTTTACGTCCTCGTTTTTTGTTTTATTTTATCTCGCCCTTGGAAAGAGCCTTAAGATAAGCATTGATAAATCCGTCTATCTCGCCATCCATGACAGAGTCGATATTTCCGTCCTCAAATCCCGTTCTTGTGTCCTTCGCGAGAGTGTAGGGCATAAATACGTAGCTTCGTATCTGGCTGCCCCATTCGATATTAGCCTTATTACCCTGGATATCCTCTATTTTCTCGAGCTTCTCGCGGAGCTTGATCTCCATAAGCTTCGCCTTAAGCATCTTGATAGCGGTCTCCTTATTCTGCAACTGGCTTCTCTCGGTCTGGCAGCCAACAACGATACCCGTGGGCTTATGGACTATTCTGAGAGCCGAGTCTGTCTTATTGATATGCTGACCGCCGGCGCCGCTCGAGCGGTGAGCCGTGATCTCCATATCCTCGTCCTTAATAACGATCGAATCATCGTCCTCAAATTCGGGCATTACCTCGACTGAGGCGAAGGACGTGTGCCTTCTTCCCGAGGAGTCGAAGGGAGAAACGCGGACAAGACGGTGAACGCCGTTCTCACTCTTAAGATATCCGTATGCATTGATACCCTCGACCATAATGGTAGCAGACTTAAGGCCTGCCTCGTCTCCGTCCAGCCAGTCAACGAGCTTGACGTTGAAGCCGTGCTTCTCACCCCACCTTGTGTAAAGGCGGTAGAGCATAGAAGCCCAGTCCTGAGCCTCTGTTCCGCCTGCGCCGGGGTGGAAGGAAATTATCGCGTTATTCTTATCGTAAGGACCGGAGAGAAGCACCTCTATACGCTTCTTCTCAGCCTCAGCCTCGATAAATTCCGTATCGGTAACGACCTCGTCCACCGAATCCTCGTCATTCGCTTCGATAGCCATTTCGCAAAGAGTGTAGGTATCCTCAAGCTTTGCAAGGAGAGCCTCATAGCTCTCGACCTTATCCTTAAGCTGCTTAATTTCCTGAAGCTTCTTTGAGGACTTTTCGGCATCGTTCCAGAAGTCCTGCACCATAGTCTCACGCTCAAGCTCCTCGGCTCTTTCCTTCGCCTCGTCTATTCTCAGCTGATTGCGAAGCTCGGAAAGGACGTCCTCAAGCGCGACGAGTCTTCTTTTTGCTTCTTCAAGCGCAACTATCATAAATACCTCCTATATTTTTATCCAAAAATTATCAGAAAAAATAGTACAACGGATAGATTTTAGCATATCTTAGAACTTTTGTCAATATTATTATAAAATATATTATTGACATTTTTAAAGGTGTATGCTATACTCATTGTGTTAAAAATATATCTGCCCAAAAGGCGCGAAAGGAAAGTAAAATGAAAGTAACAAAAGAGACACTTATCGGAGATATCCTTGACTATAACGTTGAGACCGCAAGGTTTTTCTTTGAGATCGGTATGCATTGCCTTGGCTGCCCTCATTCGAGAGGCGAGTCTATTGAAGACGCTTGCGCGGTTCACGGCACTAATGCAGATGAGCTTGTCGCTAAGATCAACGCGTTTCTCGGCGAGCAGTGATCGCTGAAAGAATAAGCAAAAGGCTTCTTGCCGCGGCAGATCTCGTTCGAGAGGGCGCGGTGCTTGCAGACGTCGGCACCGATCACGCCTACCTTCCCATTTATCTTCTGACTATGGGTAAGATCTCGCGCGCCGTCCTCTCGGATATCAACGAAGGACCCTTAGCCTCAGCAAGGGCAAACGCCGCGTCAAGCGGCGTTTCTCATCTCGTCAGAACAAGGCTTTGCGACGGAGCGAGCGAGCTTTCGGGCGAGGGAGCGACAGACTATACTATTCTCGGCATGGGCGGAGAGCTTATCGCCGATATAATCGCGGCGGCGCCGCACCTTAAGGATCCCGCTCTTCGCATTATCATCCAGCCGATGAGCCGCCCTGAGGCGGCAAGGCGAGCCTTGTTTACGCTCGGCTTTTCAATAAAAAAAGAGGTGTATTGCACCGATGCGGGCAAGCATTACGTCCTGATGCATGCGGAATACAGCGGAAGCCCCGAGAGCTTCACCGAGGCCGATCTTCATTTCGGCAAGGCTGAGCATTTCAAAAAGCCCCTATCCGCCGAAGAAATTGAATATATGAAGGAAAAGGAGAGAGTTCTCCTTAAGATCATAAGCGGCAAAGAGGCAGGCGGTGATCCGACCGATAAAGAGAGGGAGCTGCTTTTGGCTCTCAGAGAAAGAATATACGATTAAAAAGGAGTCTTTAATGAACGTCAGAGAATTATACGACCGTATAGATGACCGTATACCCGAGGAGCTTCGCGAGAGCTGGGATAATGACGGACTTATGTGCTGCCCCGATGAGACGAGGGAGGTCAGCCGCGTCCTTATTTCGCTTGACGTGACCGAGGAAATAGTTGATTACGCTATTGACAATGGATTTGATCTTATAGTATCTCACCACCCCTTGATATTCAAGCCCGTGGGAGCAGTCGTGCCCACCGACCACGTTGCAAGAAAGCTGATAAAGCTTATCGGAGCGGGCGTTTCTGTCATGTCGTTCCATACGAGAGCGGATAAGGTCAAGGGCGGAGTCAACGATCTGCTTGCGCGCCGCCTCGGTCTTCTTGACGTTGAGGATTTCGGAGAGGACGGTCTTGGCAGGATAGGCCACCTCGAATGCGAGACGAGCCTTGAGGAGTTCGGCGAGAGAGTCAAGACCGCGCTCGGAATTGATAAGCTCATCGCCTCTGATGCATACAACCCCGTATACACCGTTGCCCTCGTTGGCGGAGACGGTAAGGGATACGTGCGCTCGGCTGTTGAAAGCGGAGCTGACACCTATCTTTCGGGAAGAATAGGCTACAACGTTATGGAAGAGGCATCGGAAATGGGTATAAACCTTATCGAGGCAGGCCATTATGCGACGGAATTCCCCGTGACGGGATTTTTCAAGAGCCTTATCGGAAAAATAGAGCCCAAGATCGTCACAGAGATCGTCGGCTCATATATGTTAAGAGTATTATAAAATGATAAAAACCAAATTTAAGCTTGACCCGAAAACGGTCAAGCTGATTTTTGCCTTAGCCTGGCCCACGATGCTTGAGCAGCTTCTTCACACGGCGGTACAGTATATAGACACCGCTATGGTCGGCTCGCTCGGCACGTCCGCTACTGCCGCCGTCGGCGCAACGTCAACGGTGAATTGGCTGATAGGGACGACAGTTTCCGCACTAAGCATAGGCTTTCTTTCATACATAGCCAAAAGCCTCGGCGCGGGCGATACCGAGGCGGCGAAAAAGGCATCGGCTCAGGCTTCGGCGGTGGTGCTTGTTTCGGGCGTTTTCTTTACCGCTCTTGCGCTCTCCTTAAGCGGAGTCATACCGACTCTTATGAGAGTCGATCCCGCGATCAGAGCGGATGCGTCAAGGTATTTCTTCATACTTTATATTCCCATGCTCCCAAGGTGCGCCTCGACTATATTCGGCACAGTCCTTCGCTCGGCGGGAGATACGCGCTCACCGATGAAGGTGGGGCTTGCGGTCAACGCCATAAACGTTGCCTTGAATTTTCTTCTGATATACGAGACGCGAGAGGTCTCTCTTTTCGGCAAAAGCTTCACTATGATCGGCGCAGGCCTCGGTATCACAGGCGCAGCTCTTGCTTCGGCTATCTCTTACGCCTTCGGCGGAATTGCTATAACCATTATTGTGCTGAGGCATAAAACGGTCTCGCCGATAGGCTATTCCCTGAAGCCCGACCCCTCGATACTCCGCCCCTGCATGAGGGTATCCTTCCCGAATATGCTTCAGCGCTTCGGCACCTCTCTCGGCTACGTAGCCTTCGCATCTATGATAAACTCGCTCGGAGAGATCGCCACCGCCGCGCACACGATAGCGAATACGGTGGAAAGCGCCTTCTATATCCCCGGCTACGGTATGCAGACCGCGGCGGCGACCCTCGCGGGCAACGCCCTCGGCGAGAGGGATGAAGAAAAGCTTAAGACCCTCGCAAAAATGTTCATACCGATAGAGATCGCGCTTATGCTTCTTTCGGGAGCGGCGCTCTTCATATCCGCTCCATACCTCGTGGATATCTTCTCGGATAGCGGGGAAGTCATATCTCTTGGCACGACCGTCCTTCGTATGGTCGCCGTCTCAGAGCCGTTTTACGGCTTCTCGATAATAATCGAGGGTATGATGCAGGGAGTGGGAAAGACAAAGCAGCCCTTCGTCTTCAATATCATCGGTATGTGGGGAGTCCGCATTCTCGGCACGTTCCTTCTATGCTCCTTCGTCTATGCAAGCCTTATCACCGCATGGGGCTGCATGATAGCGCACAATATGCTCCTCTTTTTGCTCTTCCTTATATCATATATAAAGGGCTGGTGGAATCCCTTTCGTGATACGCCCGAAATAAAGGATAAAAAAGAAGTCCGTCAAGTTTGACCTAAAAGATCGGAAAGCTTTGCGTATTCACGCATGATAGCAAGCGAGACCTCTTCCTTCGGCATACTGAGAGGCAGTCTGATGTCCTCGCGGCATAGGCCGAGCCTTGACATAAGGTATTTTATCGGCGCGGGATTCGTATCGGCAAAAAGCGTGCCGATGAAGGGTAATAGCCGCCTTTGTAAGTAAAGAGCGTCTCCCTCGCCCGAAGCTATCCTTATTATAATAGAGGGTAAAACGTTTGAAGCCACGGAAATTGCTCCCTTGCCGCCGAGCGCCATGCAGGAGTATATCTGGCTGTCATTGCCTGCGTAAAGCGAGATCTTATCGGAAAGCGAGGAGAGCGCCGTCATTCTGTCAATAGAGTCGGAAGCCTCTTTTATTCCAACTATCAAAGGGTGATCGGCAAGTCTTTCGACCGTGGCAAGCGAGAGGTTTACCCCTGTTCTTGACGGCACATTGTAAAGTAAAATAGGCAAATCGCAGGCTTCAGCGATAGAAAGATAGTGCTTTTCTATTCCCGATACTGTGCCTTTGTTGTAATACGGAGTGACGATGAGCGCGCCGTCCGCACCCTGCCTTTTGGCAAGCTTCGTCCACTCTATGGCTTTGCTCGTATCGTTGCTTCCCGTTCCGAAAATGAGCTTGACTCTGCCGCCCGTGACCTCGCTTGCAAAGGCGAAAAGCTCCTCTCTTTCTTTCTCTCTTAGGGTGGATGCCTCGCCCGTCGTGCCTGCTATAACGATGGCGCTGACCCCTGATTTTATCTGGTATTCTATAAGGCTCGCAAGAGCGGAATAATCTATACCGCCGTCACAAAACGGGGTTATAAGAGCTGTGGCACAGCCCGAAAAAAGTATATTTTCAGTCATAAATCAAAATGTCCTTTAAATTAAAGTCAGTCAATAATATAATATGCAAATAATAAGGCTTTCGCCTCGTGGCAATGTCATTAAGTTAACAAAAGAGTAATGAGAGCCCTTGCGCCGTCATCCTCGAGCAAGGTGTCTTTTCTCGGGATTCTTCGCTTGCCACGCCGACGCCTTCAGGCGTCATCCTCGAACGATACCGATATCCCTCGAGATCCTTCGCTTCGCTCGAGGATGACAGCGAGGGATATCGGCGAAGTGAAGGATCTTGGCGTGGATCGCTCGAGAATGACAACGAGAAAACTGTGTCGCGAAGGATCTCGGCGAGTTATTTCTTAACTTAATGAGATTGCGCCCCGTGGGTAAGCCTCACCGAAAGGTAATATAAAAGTGAAAAACGTAACCGAAAAAATTGTCAATGAAAGAATTAAGACAGATCTTAAAACGAGCGATTTCTACTACGATCTGCCCGAGGAGCTTATAGCTCAGTTTCCAAGCGAGGAAAGAGACGGCTGCCGCCTTATGACGGTGGATAGGCAGTCGGGCGAGATACGCGGCGGAATATTCCGTGATATAATAGATATGCTTGATCCGCGCGATATCTTAGTGGTGAATTCCTCGAAGGTAATTCCCGCAAGGCTCATCGGAAAGACGGATAAGACGGGCTCTGAGATAGAGCTTCTTCTATTGAAGAGCGAGGGGGATACCGTATGGGAGACTCTCACTCGCCCGGGCAAGCGCGCCAAGGTCGGCGCATCATTCTCCTTTGGAGAGTCGCTTTCTGCCACCGTTACCGATATTCTCGAGGGCGGAAACCGCAGAGTGAAATTTGAATACGACAAGAATAAATATAAGAATATATACGAGGCTCTGGACGATATCGGCAATATGCCTCTTCCGCCATACATCACGAAAAAGCTTGAGAACAAGAATGATTATCAGACGGTCTACGCCAAGACAGACGGCTCGGCAGCCGCTCCCACGGCAGGTCTTCATTTTACCACCGAGCTTATCGAGCGCATCAAGGCGAAGGGGGTCGGCTTCGCAGAGGTAACGCTTCACGTCGGTCTCGGAACGTTTCGCCCTGTCAAGGTTGATAATATTGAGGATCATCTTATGCATGGCGAGAGCTTCTTTATCACGGACGAGGTAGCGGAAGAGATCAATAGAAGAAGAGCAAACGGCGGCAGAATAATCGCCGTTGGCACGACGTCCTGCCGAGTTCTCGAGAGCGCGTCAGACGAATTCGGAATAGTTCATCCGATGAGCGCGGAGACGAGCATTTTCATCTATCCGGGCTATAAATTCAAGGCAACAGATGCCCTGATAACCAACTTCCACCTTCCCGAAAGCACCCTTCTGATGCTTGTCAGCGCGCTGGCGAGTAAGGATATGATCATGAAGGCTTACGAAAAGGCAGTGGGGGAGAAATATCGCTTCTTCTCCTTCGGCGATTGCATGCTCATTCAATGAGCATGCAATGAATTGCAACCTTGCGGCTGCATGAATTGAGCACAAGTGCTCATGAATTGGCTTCGCCATGAATTGCACTGACGTGCATTGAAGGTTGCAATTCAATTCATGGAGGAGGCAGAATGCCGACGAGAAATCATGATGCGAAGCATCAATTCATGACGGCTTGCCGTCAATTCAT
>JAFTQV010000008.1 GCA_017462605.1 Clostridia bacterium
CTTTTTCGTCGAAGATCTGGGTCATACCCAGCTTCTTGCAGATAATAGCCTTTTTCATTTATTTTTCCTCCGTTAGTTATTGGTTGACAGGTTTGATTTTTCGCTTTCGCGATCCCGCCAACATGACCACGAGGCCGTGGTGATTTTTCGGGGATTTGAAGCTCCCCTATCGGTAAATGGGTTAGTCTACCGATTAAGCCTTGATCTCGATCTCAACGCCTGCGGGAAGCTCGATGCTCATAAGAGCCTCAACAGTCTTCGCAGCGGGATTGATGATGTCGATAAGTCTCTTGTGCGTGCGCATTTCGAACTGCTCACGGCTGTCCTTATACTTGTGTACCGCTCTGAGGATCGTTACGATCTCTCTATCGGTAGGAAGAGGAATAGGACCGCTTACCTTGCTTCCGTTTCTCTTAGCTACGTCTACTACCTTCGCTGCTGCGGCATCGATGATCGCGGAATCATAGCTCTTGAGTCTTACTCTGATTTTTCCCTGTGCCATTTTTTCTTTCCTCCTTCTTAGAATTGCTTTTGACGTTCCAGAAGGGCGTTTGAGGTTTCGCACTGCACCGGGTGTTTCTTCAACACCCCCAAGAAAACGATTCGCGTGCCTTTACCGCAGTGGCATAACGAACCGCTATTGGTGCAAGTTGTCTTGCTCCGCCCGGTTTTACATCGGACATACTCCACGGAAATTCCCTACTTCTAAGAGTAGCCACCTCCCGCTTCAACGCATATCAAGCTATATAATTATACACGAATAGTTATTAAATTGCAATACTTCCCCGAAAAAAGTGAAATTTTATGATATAGAAAATTAGAGAATTTTTGGCTTTGTTTTTGTGCATTATATACAAATAAGCCGTTTTTTACGCATTTGCGGGCATTTTTTTAGCTTTTTTCTGCCTTTGGTGGGTTTATTTACAATTTATTAACAATTATGTAGTAAAATAAAATACGTACACCAAATCGAGCGATACAAAAGCTCGCGTGAGCCTCGCGCGCACGTTAATAATAAAAGGAAGGAAACTTTCCAACAATGCAAAAAAAGCATAGCCGTCTTGGCAGCTATATCGCCATCGCGATACCCTTAATACTCGTAACTGTCATACTGAGGACAGTTGCTCTTTTCATTGATTTTGACATTCGTACGAATTATTTCGACTCTAAGATCATCATAAATATCGCAAGCGTCATCCTCGCTCTCGGCGGCATTTTTCTCTTCACCTACGCGTTTTTTTCCGAGAGCAAGAAGCCGCTGGTAGCAACCTTTGCTTCTCCTATCACCTTCGTTCCCACTCTTGTGACGGTAGTTGCCCTTATTTACTTTGCGATAGGGATGATAACCAAGACCTCTTCGCTCGGCATCACGTTTGCCGAAGCTATCGCCACGAAGAGCATAATGTACTTTATGTACGCAGCGCTTTCTCTGCTCTCTCTCTTAGCTACCGGTTATTTCCTTATGAACGCGCTCGTTGAGAAGCGCGCATCGGAGAACAGAGCGGGGCTCGGTCTTGCCGCCGTACTTTTTCTCGCTCTTTATTCCGCGCACTTCTTCTTTAATACCGAGCTTCAGCTCAACGCGCCGAATAAGGTTGTAGATCAGATCGCATATCTTTTTGCGGCGCTCTTCTTCCTTTACGAGATCAGGATCTCGCTTGGCAGAGAATGCTGGAATTTATATATAGGCTTCGGATTTATCAGCGCATCTCTGCTTGCATACTCCGCCTTCCCCTCTCTTATTTACTACCTTGTTAAAGGCGAGAGCGTATCCGCGAGCATTTTCGAGACAGCGCTCACACTTTCCCTCTTTCTCTTCGTTGCCGCGAGGATCGCTCTTACAGCCTCTCTCGGAGAGGATAAGGTCAGCGACACCGTTACTCTTATAAAAGAAGCCTTCGAGAAGAGAAACGCCGCCTTGTCCGAAAGCGAGCCTACGCCCGAGCCTTCAGCAGACGAGCCTTTGGCAGATGCAGACAGAAAGGTTGAATTCCCGACCAAGCCCGATACCTCCCCCTCCGATCCCACAGAACCGGACGAAGGCAATCCGAGCGACGGAGCGACGGAGCCTATCCGATCGGATGAAGCTCCTGGTGACTCGGAAGACGCTCCAAAAGAGCCCGCTCCCGATACTCAACCGCTTGACACCGCCGAATAAAGGCAAAGAAAGGATCATCAATGAAAAAAATTCTCGTTATAGACGGAAACAGTATTATAAACCGCGCGTTTTTCGGTATCCGCCCCTTGACAACCAAGAGCGGAAAGCACACGAATGCGATCTTCGGTACCATTAATATAATAATGAAGCAAATTGATGCCATAAAGCCCGATTACGCAGCGGTCGCATTCGATCTCAAGGATCCGACCTTCAGGCATAAGCTCTTCAGTGAATACAAGGCAGGGCGTAATCCCACGCCGCCCGAGCTTCTCGAGCAGTTCCCCGATGCAAAGGAAGTTCTCAGACTTATGGGCATCCATACCCTCGAGCTTCCCGGCTACGAGGCAGACGACATACAGGGTACAGTTGCAAGCCTTGCTCATCTTTCAGACGGGGTAGAAAGCTATATTCTGACGGGAGACCGCGACCTGTTGCAGCTTATTGACGGCAAGATATCCGTGCTTTTAGCAGGCAACTCAGAGACAAAATGCATGAGGCGAGATGAGTTTTTCGAAAAATACGGTATTGAGCCCGAGTATTTCGTTGATATGAAAGCGCTTATGGGCGATTCATCGGATAATATTCCCGGAGTTCGCGGAATAGGCGAAAAGACGGCTTCATCTCTCATAGCGAAATTCAAGACTCTTGAGGGCATATACGATAATCTTGACGATGCTTCAATAACCAAAAGCGTCAGAGCAAAGCTCGAGGCAGGCCGTGAGGACGCATTCCTTTCAAGGACTCTTGCGAGGATCGAAACAAATGCTCCGATAGACAAGTCGCTTTCCGACCTTGAATACCGCGGATTTGACAAGGGCGGTCTATACAAGAAGCTTCTCGAGCTTGAGCTTAACTCATTTATAGCGAAATTCAAGCTCTCGGCAAGCGACGTCCGCGAATCAGATACAGACGAGGCTTCCGAGCCAAAGGCGGCGAATGATGGCAGTACGATGCCGAAGGAAGAGCTTCCCGATATCCCGAGCGCGCCTATCACGAAAGAGGAGCTTTCGGATATTTCGGCAGATACCGTAGCAATAGAGTCCGCCACGGACTATTTTATGATATTTGCGGACGGAAAACTATATAAATACGAAGGAGACGCTGCAGATCTCAGCGCGCTTTTCGATAAGGAAAGAACGGTGATCACCTTTGATGCAAAGCCTCTTCTCCACAAAATATGGAACGGCGGCGGATGCACGCCTCACACCGAAAAGCTCTACGATCTTATGCTTTACGCATACGTTTTAAATCCGACGGGAGCTGAGTCTTCCCTGCCCTCGCTCTTCCAGATCTTCCTCGGGCAAACGGTAGCCGAGGGAGCGGGCGCGGATAAAATGCCTGCGCTTGAGCGCGCTATGAGAGAAAAGCTTCGCGAAAGCTCCTCGAAAAAGGTGCTGGACGAGCTTGAGACCCCGCTTCTTCCGATACTTGCGGAGATAGAAAGAAACGGTTTTAAGATCAACTCCAAGGGAATGAATGAGTTTGCAGACGCCTTAAAGGAGCTTGCATCAGATCTCGAATCGCGTATTTACACCCTCGCCCTCGGTGAATTCAATATAAATTCGCCAAAGCAGCTTGGCGACGTGCTTTACAACAAGCTCGGTCTGCCCGTCAAGGCGAAGAAAAACAAAAACGGCTTCTCAACCGATGCCGAGACCCTTGAAGCTCTTCGCCCTTATCATCCGATAATAGACGATATTCTCGAGTACAGGCAGGTGATGAAGCTTTACGGCACCTACGCATCCGTTTTACCAAAGCTTGCGGACGAAAATTCAAGAATACACACAGAATTCAAGCAGGCTCTTACGGCAACAGGAAGACTTTCAAGCGCAGATCCCAACCTTCAGAACATTCCTATCCGCACGAAAATGGGCAGAGAGATGCGCAGATATTTCGTTGCGGACGAGGGCAACGTGCTTGTTGACGCCGATTATTCGCAGATAGAGCTTCGCCTTCTCGCCCATATCTCGGACGATTACAATATGTGCGAGGCTTTCAGAGAGGGTGTGGATATCCACAGAAAGACGGCGGCAGCAGTCTTCGGCGTGCCTGAAGAGAGTGTCAACGACGAGATGAGAAAGCGCGCTAAGGCTGTCAATTTCGGTATCGTATACGGCATAAGCGGATTTTCGCTTGCAAAGGATATCGGGACGACAACGGCTGAGGCATCCAAATACATTAAAAGCTACCTCTTGAACTATCCGATGATAGACGCCTATCTTGAAAACGTAGTTGCAGAAGCGAAGGAAAAGGGATATACCGTGACCGAATTCGGAAGGCGCAGATACATCCCCGAGCTGAACGCCGCAAACGGCATGGTCAGAGCATTCGGCAAAAGAGTCGCGATGAACGCCCCCATTCAGGGAAGCGCGGCAGATATAATGAAGCTCGCTATGATAAGGGTGTACAGAAGGCTGAAAAAAGACGTGCCGGAGGCAAAGCTTGTCATGCAGGTACACGACGAGCTTATAGTTGAGACAAGCATAGAGACAAGAGAAAAGGTCGCTCTTATCCTGAAGGAAGAGATGGAAGGAGTCGCTTCTCTTAACGTGCCGCTCACCGCAGACGTCACGTTCGGTTACAATTGGCTCGAGCAGGAATAACCCCGATTTAGTAAATAATTATTAGCATATTATATTATTTAAGCCGACAGATGGATCAAACGCACCTGTCGGCTCATTTTTATTTTTTTAGGTAGGTATTAAAATATATTTCATATCGTCAAGCGAGTCGTCAATGCCCTTTATGGCGAGCGTATTAGCCTTCATAAGAGAGAAGACCGATACTGCGTAGCGCTTGGCTATATTCCAAAGCGTATCACCTGAGGTCGGATAATAGACGCGCATGCAATTGCCTTTTTTCTCCGTCTCTTCGCACGAAAGCCCCGAGATCACGCTTACCGTATTTGAGCGAAGAAGAACCGCCGATATATCGAGGGTTGCGCCGGGATAAAGCTTTTCATTATCAAAGCTGACACCTATATCCGAGACGGTAACGCCGAGATCTGCCCTTGCGCCTTCCAAGCCACCCTTGATCTTAATTTTCTCTTCAAAGGGGCAGGAATGCTTGACGGGAATAAACTCCACGCCGTCCGCAAGGCTCGCCGCGGCAGAGAAAACCACCTCGCCAAAAACGGTAAGCTCCTCGCCTGCGATCTCATATCTAATGCCCTTCAGCTCGGCATCGCACTCAACAATCTCTCTGATAGCCTCCTCGGGGCGCGGTATCTCAAGGCTTACCTTTCTCTTTTCATTAAAGGATGCTATAAGCTCGTTATAAGTGAAATCCGAATAGCTTGCCGAATTTTTCATACCCGGCAAAAACGCATCCTTTACAAGCGTGTATTCATACCCCGTGTCGCATTTCAAGGCGCATTTCAAGGCATAGCTCAGTACCACCGAGAGGTAGCATGCCGCCGATTCGGCATCTGTGATCTCATTATTCAGTGATAGCGCCGCATCTGTCGCAAAGACCTTAGCCGTGAAAACGCATCCCTCCTTATTAATGGCATCGAAGGGAATGACCTCTGCGAAGGGTATCCTCTTCTCTACTCGCATAACGTCGCCTCTCGCTCTGAGTATTGCCGAGCCGATGACGTAACCCTTTATCTCAACGCCCTCGTCTATCGCCTTCACACTCTCCGTCACAGGAAAAGAGCGGCATTTTACAGTCTCTACCTCATCGCAGCTCAAATCCTCGATGCTTGCTATTCTTTCCGCATATTCCCTCTCACCGCTCTCGCTGTATCTCGGAAAATGCATCTTGACCGATACTGAGCTGCGCTCGGCATCAGAAGGCAGCTCGCAGACGGGGATGACTGCGTTCTCTCTTATATAGACGTCAACCGCTGTGCCTGCCTTCGCGCATATCTTTCTCGGGCCCTGCAATCTTATCGTCAAATTCTCTACACGCCCTACTGCGTAAGCGTCAATAAAGCCGTCCGAGACTCTCTCGGTATGCTCAAATTCAGAAGAGAAGCAGGCTTCCGTCAGAACGTCCTCGCGGTCAAGATACATGACCCTGTACTCCACCGAAAAAAGGAAGGAGACCTCTGCTCCGCCAGAAAACTTATCGTTTGGAATGATCTCTGCCGAGTATTTTATTATCTTTTTGACGTCGCCTAAATAATCGGGGAGCGGATAATCGCAGCTTGCCGCTCCTTTGATGTTCATAAGCTTAACTTCCCTTTCATATTCCATATTGTTCGAATCCGACATAAAAAAAGTCCTCCGAGTAGTATTTATTCAATACTATGCGAAGGCTTTTTTATTTATGATTATTAAATTGAAGTCGTCTTACGAGAGGGGCTTCGTGCCCGAGCCGATAGACTCCATAAGTCTCTTATTGAATTCCTCGGCGGTATTGTATCCCATTCTCTTCTGGCGGTTATTCATTGCGGCAACCTCAATAACGACGGAAAGGTTTCTGCCGGGGCAAACGGGAAGAACTATCATAGGCACCTCTATACCGAGAATATCCATAGTCGACTCCTCAAGCCCGAATCTATCGTACATCTTGCCCTGCTGCCAGTTTTCAAGATTGATAACGAGGTCTATCTTCTCTGTAAGCTTAACAGATCCCATACCGAAAAGGCGCCTTACGTCCACTATACCTATTCCGCGAAGCTCAACGTAGTGGCGTATTATCTCGGGCGCCTTGCCGACAAGGGTCGTTGCGCTCACGCGCTTGATCTCAACGGCATCATCCGCAATAAGTCGGTGACCTCGCTTAACAAGCTCTATCGCGGTCTCGCTCTTACCGACGCCTGAGTCTCCGAGAAGAAGAATACCCTCGCCGTATACCTCAACGAGAACGCCGTGGCGCGTGATCCTCGGTCCAAGCTCAACGTTAAGATAAGCTATAAGCGCCGCCATGAATTCACTCGTCCTCTCAGAGGTACGCAAAAGAGGTACGCGGTGCTTCTCGGCTATGCTTACAGTCTCCTCATCAATGCTTATAGATGAAGAAAAGATAACTCCCGCAGGCTTCGTGCCGAAAAAGCCCTCAAGCCTTTCGGTTCTCTGCTCGGGGGTAAGCGTTGTCAGATACTCACTTTCCATTTTTCCGATTATCTGAAGTCTTTCCTTTTCAAAATAATCGTAATATCCCGCCATCTGAAGACCGGGACGGTTTATTCTCGCGCACGAGACGTTTATATTATCGGGAAGGTCGGGCAGGTAAAGCGACTCAAGATTGAATTTATCAATTATCCTTGAGAGCTGAATATTATATAATTCTTCCATTTTTCGCGCCTTTCAAATTTTTCTTTACTCTATTGTAGCACAAAATATTATTAAATGCAAATATTTTATATAATTTTTCTTTCGACTTGATTTATTTACAATAATTTGATAGAATATATAAAAACGATCATGGGAGTATAATAATAATGAAAAAGCTTTTATGCCTTGCTTTGGCATTATCGCTCTTATTTTCTCTTTTCTCCTGCGGGGGAGCAAAATACGAGCCGAGAGAAAGCACCGAGGAAGAAGCGAGGGTCGTTATGACCTATTCGATAGACGGAGCTACTTATGAGGTAAAGTATGAGCTTTACCGCGCGATATTCCTTAACTTTATCTCGGAATACGATTATAAAAAGGACGGTTTTTTTGACACGGATGAGGGCAAAGCCGCAGTTGACTCGGTCAATGAGACCTTCAAGTCTCTTTCCGCGGATATATACGCAACGCTCCACCTTGCAAAGAAGATAGGCTACGATCCATATAGCGCGGATGCTGATAAAGCGGTATCCGAGCTTATCGCCGAGGACGTTGAAAATGAATATTTCGGCGGCGATTACGAAAAATACTTAAGCGAGCTTAAGAATATCAATCTGAATTACTCCACTCAGGATCTTATTCTCCACTATCAGCTCGCATATGATAAGATAGTTGATTATTATAAAGGAACGGTCGATCCCGATAACCCCTCGACCGATATGACAGAGGGCGCTCTTGAATACACGGAAGATGACGTCAGAGACTTTTATTTCGGCGAAAGCTCAGTGAGAGTCAGCATTATCAAGATCAGCCACGATCTGCCTCTTAGCGAAGCCCGGGTCATTCGCGATAAGCTTGCAGCCATGACGGACGAAAAGGACGCGCTCTACTATGCAAGCTCCTCGACAATAAGCGACCCTTATGACGTATATATGGGAGCTGTCATCGGAAGGAATAGCTCGGACTACGTTTTCTACGGTGACGTTATGAAGGAAGCCTTCGCTCTCGGACTGAACGAGACGGGAAAGGTACACGATATAAGCTCGGGAGTTGAGCCTATATACTGGGTTCTTTACAGAACCGCTAAGACCGAAGAGCATTTTCTCGAATGCTATGACGATATCGCGGACTCTTATCTTTCCGAAAAAATAGGAGCTATTCTCGGCGGTGTTACCGATTCGCTTAAGAAAAGCGCCGAGACGACCGAGGTTTTTGACAGCATAAGCCACAAAGAGATAGAAATGAAATGAAAATAGGAGCAAAGGATCAGAAGCGCCTTTCGGAAGTGCTTTCGCAGCCGAAGGTATTTTACAATAAGATAATAGTTACAGCAAGCGAGCTTACCGAAGGTATAAGAGATTTCCTTATGACCTTCTTCAAAGGCGCTTACGACGATGATATAAAGGTTGAAAGGAATAAGACCGCATACCTTGCTCCGGACGGACTTGCGCTCTTCTTCAGATATAATTTCAACGCCGTCTCGGCAAGGGAGATGATCGAGATCACTTCCGAATGCAAAATAGACTCTCTCTGCTTTAATATAATTTACGATACGTCAGTCATTACCGAGGAGCTATCCGCTCTTATGGCAGAAGCCGCTGAGCGCTCGGGCTTCACCTTCGTTATATTAAGCGATAGAGTTACCTTGAATATCAAGCTTTCCAGAGAGGAGATGCTCATCGTTCGCTCGAAGGACTCAAAGCTTGTTTTCAATGCGTTCTTCAGCGTATTTGCGCAAGGATTGCGCCCTAAACCCGAGTACATCGGCTAATAAAAATCCGCTTTACGAATACTTTTATTTACATATTGTATTTATTACAGTAATGCAATTTGGTATTTGCAGAGCGGATTTTTTTGTTCCTTTTATTACTTTAATTGGAGTGAATATTTATCAGCCGTACGAGGTAAATTAAAAGTGCGGTGATATACACCAGCTTTGTAAAAAAGGAACTCACCGATGAAAAACAACAGATCAAAAATCAAATCCACATTATCCCTTATATTTATTTTATGCCTTCTTTCAGCCTTTATTTTATCCGCTGATGCCGCAACGGGAAGCCGCTCTGCCGGGCATCAGGACGATGGCGGAATTGAGGTCGGCTCGAGATTTCACGAGCTTATCTTTGGAAAAAAGGAAGAGAAAAAGGCAGAAGAGGATATATATCTATGCCCCGGCGGCGATGCCTTCGGGGTAAAAATACGAGGCGGCGGTGTCAGTGTTTCAAAGGTTATAGACGAGGGCGGCTCTCCCTTCCGCGAGGGTGACTTTATAAAAAGCATAGACGGTCAGCCGATCGACTCGATAGATGACGTAAAGGAAGCCTTGAAATACTCGGGCGGCAAGGAGCTTACCTTTACCGTTTTGCGCGGCAGATCAAGCGAATCCTTTTCCGTTACCCCACGCGTGTGCGCCGATGAATATCATCTCGGGGTAATTCTTAAGGACGGAGCAACGGGTATCGGAACTATTACCTATTACGACCCAAAGACTCGCGAATTCGGCGGTCTCGGTCACGGGATCTCCTATTCTGACGGCAAGGAGCTTCGCGGAATGAGCGAAGGCACCGTGACGGGCGTTATTCTCGCGGGCGCTACACGGGGTAAGCCTAATCAGCCGGGTGAGCTTCGCGGAGTGCTGACCGAATCCAAGCTCGGGGACCTTTACGCCAATACTGAATGCGGCGTCTTCGGTACTCTTGACTGCAACCTCGAATGCACATCGGAGATCCCTATCCCGATCGCTAAAAGAAACGAGGTCGCCCCCGGCGAGGCTACCATCCTGACTACGGTAAAAAGCGGCAAGCGCGCCTCATACAAGATCGAGATCGACGATATAAACTATTCCTCGGAAAGCACAAAATCCTTCAAAATACGCGTCACAGACGATGCGCTTATCGCCCTCACCGGCGGTATCGTCCGCGGTATGTCGGGCAGCCCGATAATACAGGACGGCAAGCTCGTGGGAGCTGTAACCCATGTAATGGTAGCAAATCCAACCGAGGGGTATGGGATATTTATAGAAAATATGTTAAATGCAGCGCAAGGTCAATCACAACCTGAAGCAGCATAACGGTTGGATTTGCGTTGCACAAAGGTATAGCAAGTTTTCGGAACTTTTCATCAGAAAAGCCCCTCTCATACCGACCGAGAGGGGCGAAAACTTTGGGCGTTCCACACTTTGTTCGCACTAATTACAGGGAACGCCTACTCATAGTGATGGTAGCAAATCCCACGGAAGGATACGGGATATTTATACTCCCTGCGAGCTTCGCCGCTCTGCGGCGGCACTTCGTGCTTTGCTCCGTTTTCGGAGCGCTCGCGGAGCAATCTGCGCTCGCTCGCTGACAAGCAAGCTTGCCGACTCGGATTCGCTTGATTATTGAGAATATGCTGAATACGAGCGAGGTCGCTCGCAATGAATTGCCGAAGACGGCGTGATAATCAAGAGCATTCGCATCGATAAGCTCGCTTATCAGGGCGAATGCCGCAGATTGCTCCTCGGCGGTTTGCCGTGGGCAAACGTAGTGCGTAGCACCAAGGGCGACTGGCGCACTTGCGCCGAAAAGGAGTAATTGAGCTTAAGCTCATGAATTGTCCTTCGGACATGAATTGCGCTACCGCGCATTGAGGACACAGGCAATTCAATTCACGGAGCGCGTAGCGCAAGAAATCATGATGCTCAAGCATAAATTCGTGACACGGAGTGTCAATTCATCAAAACTAATAGTACAAAATCAGGTACAGCCGAAGGCGGCGTGAGGCAAGTTTACAGTTGAAAATGGAAAGTTGCAAATAAAACTTGAGACGGTTGCCATATGGCTTCCCTCTCGTTTGGTTATTCGCCGTAATACAGGTCTGACCAGATTTCAAATTCTGCTTCAAACGTTGTTTTGTCGGGTATATTCTTGCTTATGTACGCACGAATATTTTTCTGAATATCAATATACTCTCCGTAAGTCATATCGCTCCAATTTCTTGCGCTGCATTTAGGATAACCGGGCAATCCGTTATACCATTTTAGCGTATAATTATCGATGGCAAAGTGGCAGAAGGTGAAATGACCGGGATTTCCGGGAACGATGTCGCAGAAAAGATAAAGATACTTGAAAGCGATGTTGACAATCTTTTGCGCTTTACCATACTTTGCAGTTCTTGTGTAACCGGAAGAAGACAGCAACGCATTATAATTTGTCAGGAATTTATCGCACACAGTTTTGTGCCAATCATCAAAATCAGTTTGTGTTTTAGGCGCTGGATTGCTGAAGTAATCAACAAAATCATTTGCTAATGTCGAGAGTACTGCAGTTAATGCGGTGCGGTGAATGGATGCACCGGGGAGTCTTCCTCTACCAAGTGTTCTCGGACTCATAGCTCCATATGCCTTTTTAACTGCACAAAGCACGTGTTTATGATTTGTCAGCGAAAGATGCTCGTTGCCAAGTCCCAGCATAATGTTTTTGATAAAAATTTTTGTGTAGCGGTTAATGTTCATTTGTCTTTCCTCTCTTCTATTATTCCTTAACGTAATCAAAGTGAGTTGTTATACGCGATGCAAAAGCGTCGTTTCCAACGATTATTTCCCATTCTTCTTTACTACCGCTGTAGTAAACATCAGTAAGGCCGGTGCACTTATAGAACGCAGAATTGCCGATGCTTGTGACGCTATTCGGGATAGTTACGCTCGTAAGTCCCTCGCAACTATCGAACGCATAATCGCCGATGCTTGTGACGCTATCGGGGATCGTTACGCTCGTAAGGCTCGTGCAACTATAGAACGCATTATTTCCAATGCTTGTTACGCTATCGGGGATAGTAAACGATGTATCCTTTTTACCCATAGCATATAAAATTAACGTTTTTCCATCTTTCGAATAAAGGTTACCGTCAATAGATTTATATGCTGAATTATTTTCGCTGACGTTTATGTTCGTAAGGCTCGTGCAACCCGAGAATGCAGAATCGCCAATGCTTGTAACGCTATCGCCGATAGTTACGCTCGTAAGGTTTGTGCATACTTGGAACACATTATCACCGATGCTTGTTACGCTATCTCCGATCGTTACGCTTGTAAGGCTGGTGCAATAACAGAACGCATAATTGCCTATGTTTGTTACGCTATCGGGGATTGTAAATACAGTATTTGTTTTTCCTACAGAATACTGTATTAGAGTTTTTTCGTCCTTGCTGTAGAGATTTCCTTCAATAGATTTATAGAAACCATTGTTTTCGTCAACAGTTATGTTTGACAGTTTTATGCATACGACAAACGCTGTTTCATCGATGTTCGCAACGCTATTTCCAATCGTCACGCTTGTAAGGCTTGTGCATAACGCGAATGCACCTTCACCGATGTTTGTGACACAATTGTCTATGGTCACGCTCGTAAGGCTTGTGCATTCTTGGAGCGCATAAGAGTTAATGCTCGTAACACTACGGTTGTTGTATATTCCTACAATAATATCGGTATCCTTGCAGGTGCCAACACCTATTAATATATACGTACCGTCAGAATTCTGATAGTATTGAAGTCCTGCCGAGCTTTCACTTACACCGCAATGCTCACACTTGCCGTCAATTACGTTATGTTGGCCTATTGCAGCAAGTGTCGTGTTAGTTCTTGAAACCTCGCCGTCGCATCTGTTACAATAAACTACGGTGTCATAATGTCCGCCAACATCACATGTAGGCTCAACTCGGTTTTCTTCTACTGCAGTCTTCGGTGAGTGACCAAGCTTAGTAAGAGTTTCGGTAGTTCTCGAAACTTCGCCGTCGCATCTGTTACAATAAACTACGGTGTCATAATGTCCGTCCTCGGTACAAGTAGCTTCTACTCTGTTCTCTTCTACTGCGCTCTTGGGTGAGTGACCAAGCTTAGTAAGAGTTTCGGTAGTTCTCGAAACTTCACCGTCGCATCTGTTACAATAAACTACGGTGTCATAATGTCCGTCCTCGGTACAAGTA
>JAFTQV010000083.1 GCA_017462605.1 Clostridia bacterium
CGCAGAATATTCTGCGTACGGGGAAATGCGCGATCAATTTTATTACAGATGAACCGAAGTATTTTAAGGAAGCGGTAAAGCTCTCCTGGCCCGGCGATAAGCCTTCTGAGAAGATGCCGAAGTGTAAGTTTAAGCTGGAGAAGAGCCTTATAGAAGAGTAGAGCGGAGAGGCTCGTCCTATGGTTCTCACTGATGCTATTGAGGCTATTGAGTGTACGTGGATGCGTGAGCTTGACGGAGCAGACAAGGATGTGGCGGGCGAGCTTAGCGGGTACGAGGGTCCTTACCACGACTTCAACGGTATTACGAGTAAATTCGGCGCGCATTTTATCCTTCGCGTTGATAAAATATTAATGAAGAAAAGGTATTCCGACGCAATCATAAACGGCGTCAGAGCAAAGGATTTCCCACCTCTTCCCGTAGACTACGGCTACCGTGACTCGAAGAATTTCTGGTTCCATAGAAAGACTCGTATGCGCGCAGAGCTTCTCCAGATGCGTCAGGCCTCGCTCGCTTCAGTTCGTTACGCGGCTGACCGAGCAGATGACAAGGTGAAGTTCACTGATGAGGCTCTTATGACGGTACTGGCTGTTCCGAGAGTATTCCTTCCCCTCGTTCTCAAGGGCTGCGTAGATTGGGCAAAGGAAAACGGTGTTGAGCTTATCACCGAGGAGCATATGAAGATAATCAACGATAAGCGTGCCAAAGAAAAAGAAAAGAACAAAAAATAAATAGGCGCTTGTAGGTTTATCTGAAGCAAATATAGAAAAAATAGAAACTTTTGTGATTTATCTGTTGATTTTTGGTTGTTTGTGTGCTATAATCTTATAGGATAAATTTGGAATTTTAAGGAGAAAGACAATGAGCGATATTTTAGCTTTGTTCGAACCGATGCTTGAATTCGGTCAGGACGGCAACTGGAAAATGTTTATTATGTGGCTGATAGGCGGTGTTCTTATATACCTTGCTATCAAGAAGCAGATGGAGCCGACACTTCTTCTTCCTATCGGATTTGGCGCAATTCTTATGAATTTCCCCGGTGTTATAACACATACAACCGAGTGCGTATCCTGCGGATTACCTCAAATGGAGGGAATTACCTGCTGTGACGCTATGAGCTTCGTAAAATACGGCGGAATAGCAGAGCCTCTTCACGAGCTTTATAATGCGGGAATTGCAAACGAGCTGTTCCCCTTGCTTCTCTTCATCGGTATCGGAGCAATGATCGACTTTGGTCCCCTGCTTTCAAATCCGAAGCTTATGATATTCGGCGCGGCAGCACAGTTCGGTATCTTCTTTACACTCTGCATGGCGTCGGTGTTCTTCCCCGAGATCAAGGACGCGGCGTCCATCTCCATCATCGGCGCGGCTGACGGTCCTACCTCCATCGTTGTGGCAAACGCGCTTGGCTCAAATTACATAGGCGCAATTACCGTTGCGGCATACTCTTACATGGCCCTAGTGCCTATTATTCAGCCTCCTGTAATCAAGGCTCTCACAACCAAGAACGAGCGCCGTATACGTATGCCCTATGAGGCAAAATCCGTATCCAAGCTGACTAAGATTCTCTTCCCGATAATCATATCCATAGTCGCTTGCGTATTTGCTCCCTCCGCAGGCTCACTTATCGGCTTCCTTATGTTCGGTAACCTTATCCGTGAGTGCGGCGTGCTTGAGTCTATTTCAGAAACCGCGCAGAAGGTGCTCGCAAACCTTATCACCATATTCCTTGGTATCACTATTGCCTTCAATATGCACGCAAGCCAGTTCCTTGCGTTTGAAACCCTTCTTATTATGGGTCTTGGTCTTATCGCCTTCATTGTTGATACCGCGGGCGGCGTACTCTTCGCAAAGCTTTACAACATTATTGCGGTTATCTTCAGATGGGAAAAGATTAACCCTATGATAGGCGCAGCAGGTATTTCCGCATTCCCGATGGCA
>JAFTQV010000009.1 GCA_017462605.1 Clostridia bacterium
TACAAAGAAAAAGAGAAGACTTGACAAAGACAGAATCACTCTGAAAAAGGGCGAGTCTCAGCGCAAGGACGGGCGATACAGTTATCGGTGGACAGCTGATGACGGCACTCGCCACACCGTATATGCGTTGAGCCTTGAGGAGCTACGCGAGAAGGAACAGCAGATTGCGAGAGATTTGAGCGACGGAATACGGTCGGAAACGAAAAGCACGACACTGAACGAGCTTTTCGAGCTATGGTGTACGTTAAAACGAGGACTGAAGGATAACACCTTCCAGAACTACAAATATATGTACACTCATTTCGTTCGAGGCGGTCTTGGAAAGCATCGCATATCCACAATCAAGAAATCGGATATCAGACGCTTTTACAACACCTTGATTGACGGCGATTACTTAAAGATTGCAACGCTTGAAACGGTACACGGTGTTCTCCATCAAGTGTTCAGACTCGCAGTCGAGGACGGATATGTTCGCCAAAATCCAACCGACAATCTGATGCGCGAGATCAAACAAGCATACGATATCGACCGACCGAAGCGAAAGTCGTTGACGGTTGCTGAGCAAACTTTGTTCGTAAATTTCTTGAAGCGCTCCTCACAGTATCGACATTGGTATCCCGTATTTGCCGTAATGCTTGGCACCGGCATGAGAGTCGGTGAGGTAACGGGCTTGCGTTGGTGTGATATAGACCTTGAAAAAGGAAACATCGACATTAATCACACGCTTGTTTATTATAACCGTGGAAATGGAAACGGCTGCGAGTTTGGCATTAATACTCCAAAAACCAGAAACAGCAAACGCGAAATACCGATGATGGACACGGTAAAGGAAGCTTTTCTTGAAGAGCAAGAGTTCCAACGAGAAAACGGAATTTCCTGCAGGGCATCCATTGAGGGCTATACGGATTTTATTTTCGTAAACCGCTTCGGAGATACCCAGCATCAAGGAACGCTCAACAAAGCTTTGCGACGGATAATCCGAGATTGCAATGATCAAGTGTTTGATTCTCACTCCGGCAAGGGTGAACGAGTTCTGTTACCGCATTTCAGCTGTCATCATCTTCGTCACACATTTACAACAAGATTGATTGAGGCAGGCACAAACGTCAAGGTAGTTCAAGAGATTTTAGGTCACGCAGATATCTCCACGACCTTAGATATTTACGCCGACGTTACCGAGGATACAAAGGTGAAAACCTTCCGAGAGCTTGAAAACACCTTCAAGAGCATCGGTATCTGCGGTACACCAATCTGACCCCAAATTTACGCCAATTTGCACGGTCTGTACGTAGACCTATGAAGAATTGCGTAAAACGAAAACAAAATAAACTCCGCAAAACAAAGAGAAAATAGGCCTTGCGTAGGGTTACATAAAATCTCGGAATAAAATCCCGACCATGAAGCCCGAAACCTGATCGCAACGAAACGTACTAAGAATACACAATAGCCGAAAGGCT
This sequence comes from Clostridia bacterium, assembly GCA_017462605.1. Classification (GTDB taxonomy): domain Bacteria; phylum Bacillota; class Clostridia; order Oscillospirales; family CAG-272; genus UBA1740. Next base: position 1,458 of record JAFTQV010000009.1, read on the forward strand.
AAAGAGCTATGAAAAGATACTTTTTTACAGTGTCAGTTTATATCTCTTTTTGTTTTTTAAAAAAATTATGAAAAAAATCAAACAGTTTCCTATTTTAATCCATTGACATTTGGGTTAAAATAGGTTAAATGGGTATAGTAATATTGTGAGGTAGTTGAATATATTAATGTCGAAGATTATTTGAAGTCACTACACTAACAATATTATTCGTTTGGAGACTATAATATTTGGGCTGCCTCGGATGATCCGGGGCAGCCCTTTTTCTTTTTTGAAATTTAATCAGTTATTCGCCGCGTAAGCCTTGGCGGACTCACAGTACTTTATGAGTCTTAAGACGAGAGCGCGAGCTTCCGCATCGCCCTTTTCGGTGATGAATGCGAGGTAGGAATATACGTTGTAGGTATAGGTCTTCTCGCCTGCCGTGAAGGTCAGATCATCGAGGAGAAGGCTCGCCTCGGGGGATATCTCAAGATAGGTCTTTCCGTTCTCGTCCGTACCATCTTTTGCAGCTATATCCGCTCCGCCGAGCTTGAAGCTATACTCAGGCTTTGCGCCCTCGTAATAGAAGCGGAAGGCGGGAGCCGATCCGAGCTTGAAGGTCACTCCGGTGAAGCCTGAGCCTGCCTCGGGGGTCTTTGCTTCGGGAGTAGTATCGGGCGCGCTCTTTTCGTCGTAGCTCTCTCCGAGAAGATCATCGATCAGAGCAAGCTGCTCCGAGGTCTTACCGAAGTATCCGTAAGATGCTCTTACATAGGAGAGAAGGTCTTTTGCAAGAGCCTTTTCCGATTCGGTATACTCACCCTCGATAATGCTCTTGGCGTAGCTGAATACGCCGACGGTGATGCTTCCGTCATACTGAGCGCCGTCTGCGATGAGGGTAACCTTGCAAACGATATCACGAAGCGAATCGTATGAAGTAAGGATTACCTTAAGAAGGTAATATTCCTTGCCCGCCTCGGTATCGGTGGGAAGGCTCGAGAGATCCTTTTCTTCGCCGTCAAGGACTATCGAGGTAAGGATATCCGACTTCGGGATATAGATATTATAGACGAGGCTATCCGAAAGAGTGATACTCGACTTCGCCTGATACTCGACAAGCGCGCGAGGCATAAGCTTATAGGTAGCATTTGTCTCATCGCTCGAATCGAGAACGTAGGTCTGCTCGGTCTCGCTATCTGCAAGAAGCGCAAACTCAGCCTTGGGAGCGCCCTCGGAGACCGGAAGGATGAACACGGGATAATTTCCGCCGTCGTCCTTTACGAAGGTGACGGTATCGTATCTGCCCTCGGTCTTCTTATCGAGCTTCATAAACTTATCAATTGAGATCGCGCTCTTCGCTATGATCTTACCGCCCTTGACGGTCACGTGGTAGACCATTTTGTCTCTGCCGTCGTGAACGAGCTTAAGCATAAGAGGCTCGCCCTCGCCCGATGCGTAATCGAATACGCAGCCGTTGAAGGTGACGTACGCCATCATCGTGAGGTTATCTGCTATTACGTTGCAGCCGTCCTCCCACGTGCAGAAGATCAGATTATCTCCGCTCTTCGAGATGAAGGTCACGCCGTCAAAGTTATAGGTGAAGGATGCGCTCTTTCCAAGCTCGGCGCCGTAGTTTGTGCATATGAGAGCGCCGCCGCTCTTCTTAACGATCGTACCGTTCTTGATAGTGAAGGTACCTCTTACGTCCGTCTCACCCGAAACGCCGCCGTTTCCGTTGACGTATGCATCTATGAGATATCCCTTCTCACCCTTGGAGAGAGTATATCCGTCCATATCAACAGTGATGCTTCCCTTGAGATTGCCAATGGTCGCATTTGTCGTCTGATCTGCGTCTCTCATCATAAGGATGATATAGTTATCGTACACGCCTGCCTTTACCGCCGCATTGACTGCCGCGCCCCACTCCGCATAGCCGCCGACGTGAGATCCGTCAAGACGGAATACCTGATAAGGATATTCCTCTTTTGATGCATAGGTGAAGGGAATGCTTCCGTACTTGGTTTCAACGGATGCGCCGAGAGTATATGTAGCGTAAACGCCCGAAACGGTCTTCATACCGAATGCAAGAAGAGTGCCGTCCGCAGTTTTATAATCCTTCGCCGAAGGAACCGCGCTTTGGGCAAGCTGAGTAAGAGCGAGATAATTACCGTCCTTGCCCTTGCCCATAACGAGGCTATCCTCGTTTCCGAGAGTTACGAAGGAGTAATTAGCGATATCGGACGCTATGATCTTACCGCCGTTTACGGTGATAGAAAGCTTGGTAAGGTCCTTATTCTTGCCCGCATCAAGCATGACAGCCTTATTCTTAGCCGAGCCGAAATCAAACGTGCAGTTATTGAAGACAAAGCTGCCCTCTGCTCCGCCCGCGCTGCCGTTATCCCAGCAGCCGAGGATGATAAGGCTCGTCTTACCTGCGGTATCCTTGAAGTAAACGTCATCAAAGGTGAAGCTGAAGACCTTTGCGCTTGCGTTCGCGCCGTGATTGATATTCATTATCGGGAAGTCTCTCGAATTGGTGATCATACCGTTCTTAACGGTGATATTCACAGGCTTATCCAAGAGATCCTTATTCAGTCCGAATGCCGCATGAGTATCAAACATATAACAGTCACGGCAGTTTAAGGTATTGCCCTGAAGGTCTACGGTGAGGTTAGCCGTGATTATAGAGATGAAATTGATCGCCATGCCATCGTTCAAGGCGGTGGACGTATCGTAATTTCTTCTTAAGATTATCGTTGTGCTTGATCCCTCGGGCTGATCCTTCGCGTGAGCGAGAGCCAGCTGCCAGCTATTCTCAACGAACTTGAAGCTGCCGTCGCGGAAGAGCATAAAGGGATAATCAAGAGCTGAGAGATATCCGGGATTTGCGGTGATCGTTGAATGAGGAACTGTGCCGAAATCTCCCGTGAGGCTTCTTAAGTAAGAGGTAGAGGTCACGCCGTCATCCTCAAGCTCAACGAAGTACATTCCGTGAAGCTGGGTGGTGACGAGGTCTTTGGAGCTTGACTGCTTATAGCCGAGAACGTCGCCCGACGCGCCTTTTTCAAAGCTGATGCTATCCTCTGTGCCGAGCTTTGCGAATTTTCTGCCCGTCATATCCGAATTGATGATATATCCGCCCTTGACGGTAACGCTCATCTCGGTGTAGTTCTTCGAAGCGCCTGCGCCGATGAAGTATGATACTGTGGGAGCCGTGCCGTAATCAAAGTTGCAGTCCTCAAAGACAACGCTTGACTCGATCTTTGCATTGTTATTATCCCAGCAGTCGATCACAGCGCCGTTGATCTTATCGGATGATCCCGAGAAATTGTCTACGACAGTGAGGTCCTCAAAGGTGAAATCTATCTTCTTGGTCGCAGTATTTGCCACGCCCTGATTAAGACCGATAAGAGGCGTCGCTCCCGCTCTGACAAGAGTTCCCGATGAAATCGTTATATCGCCGTGCTGAGTGAACTGAGATGAGTTCAGATACTGGTCAAGCAGGTATCCGCTTGAGGTGAGCGTATAGCCGCCAAGGTCTATTCTTACCTTGCCGTTAAGGTCGCTCGCCCAGGTCGAGGCGGTCACGGTGTTGTTCGCGCGGAGAACGACCTGAACCTCTGCCGAGGTGGAATTCGCCTTGCTTACAGCCGCTCTGAATGCATCATTGAAGCTTGCCTTAGCGGCAACAAAGCTTCCGCCGGTAAACACCGCGTAAGGATATGCCGAGGTATCCGAATAGGTTGCGTCCACAACGCCGAAATCGGTAGCGAGGGGATTATCTTTAAGACCGTAGGTCTTCGTTCCCGTACCTGTGGAGACCACCTCTAAGAACGCCTTATTATTTCCGTCGTCGCAAAGGAAGTTATCGGTAAGAGGCTCGTAATCACCCGTGACAGTGAGGGTAGGATAATTTCCGTCCGAGCCCTTGCCCGCTCTGAGGGTATCCTTATCGTTCTTGCTGACGATGCGAACACCCGAGGTATTGCCTACTATGAAGCTACCGCCGTTTACGGTAACGTCGATATTTGCGTTATTATTTCCGTCCTTGATCGGGAAGGCAACAGCTCCCGAAGGAGCATTGTCCTTAAGATTGATGGTACAATCGGTGAAGTCCGCGTCGACCTCGACCGCATCTCCCGCAGGGTTGGTCCACATAACGAAGACGAGATTGCCCGAGGTTGCGCCCTCTGCAAACGCGAAGGTCATCTTAGTAAAGTCAAGATCGTAATGCTTAACGCCTGCCGCGTCGTGCTGAACGTCAACGAACGCGCCGCCACCCTTGGTAAGAACGGTACCGTTCGTAAACTCTATCTTAGTGGTATACGATGCCTCGAGGTATCTGCCCCAGAGGTCGATAGCAACGTTCGTTGCGGTAAATTTATGACCGCCGAAGTCAAGAAGAAGATTGGTAGCCTTATTTATCTGACCGCCCGTTGAGCCTGCGTTATCATAGTCTCTTCTCATAAGAAGATCAGCTCTCTCATCAAGGTGAGCCGAACCCGCGACTGCGGTATTCCAAGCGGAAATTGCAGTTGCCCAGTTTTCGTAAGCGCCGAGGAACGAGCCGCCCTTGAAGAGAACGAAGGGATACTTATCGGCATTCATCTTATCCTCTGGGATAACGCCGTACTTGGTGGAATTCGCGCCGACGTCAAGATTGTAGGTCACGATATTATCGGTCACGCTCGCAATCTTGAAGTCCGCATAGCCGGTCTCTGCGATATATGAAACATCCGTTGCGGGCTTATATGGAGCCGCGAGAGAAAGAGTGGTAAGACCGCCTTCAGTATTCATAAACTCAACGCCCGCGGTATTATTATGAATAGCTACCCATCTCTGAGAGTCAAGTCTGATATTACCGCCATAGACCTTATAAGTTATGCCGAGCGATCCCTCTCCCTTAGGAAGAATTATCATGGGATGATCCGCTCTGTCCGCCTCGCTTGCTGTAATAAAGCAATTCTTGAGATTTATATTGACAGAGGTATCAAAGCTTCCGTTAATGGTTGAGGAGCTTATCATTTCGGTGAGCATAGCGCTCTTTGCGATAGTGAAGTAAACTCCGTCGAGAGTGATATCAAACGCCTTGCCCGCGCCATTTGCCGAGGAATTCTCGTAGGAGACGAGGGGTCTGTCGAGAAGGATAACGTTACCGTTCTTAAGAGTGATGAAGGTCTTCGCTACCGTCTTTGAATTATTCTTTGCCCAGATGAGCGAATTCTTGGTGTTTTCGCTCTTAAGTGTATATCCGCCGAGGTCAACTACTACCGATTCAGAATTGCCGAAGTCAGACCAGAGATCGCTATCGGTAAGGGTGTAGTTACCCGTCATCTTAAGAGTATAGCCTGCCTTGTAAGCCGAAAGAGCCTCATTCCAGGTTGCATGAGTGGATACGGTCTCAGAGCCGTTCATAAGAGTGAAGACCGCGTCTTCGGGAGTCTTATAGGGGAGCTTGCCTGTTGCCTTCGATGCGATAAATGCATTTGCAACGGTAATATCCGTTACAGTCTCGGTAACGGCAAGATCTGCGATGTAGATCGGCTTTTCATCTGCTCCCGAGGGAGAGAGCATAAAGTAAAGAGCCTTGACCTGATTAGACTTAAAGCCGTAATCGGTGTCATATACAACGTAGGGAACGGTTATATTGAGCCACTCTCCCGCCTTTGTGGTCACGTGGTGAAGAGGCTGCTCGTAGTCAAGAGTTCCCTTTTTCGAATCGGTCATGCCGCCGAGCTTTACCTCGAGAGTACGGGATACCGTATCGTATACTCTTAAGGTTATAGTGAAGCTTCTGCCGTAGTCATCTCTCGAAATGGCTTTGCTTCCTATTATATTTTTATAAGAAATAAGGTTGGTGAGGTTATCGTAGAATACGTCGCCTGCTCCGTATCTGCCCTCATTGTTGATAGCCCAAGCCTTGACTGCGGTGATCGCTCCGGTCTCGGACTCATTTCCGTTTTCGTCTATCTTGACGAGCTCGTGGCGCGAGTAGCTGTAGCCGCCAACGTTTTTCGCGTAATCGCCGTCAAAGCCGCTCTCGATCACCTTTATGGCTTCGCCCGAAGCCTTTTCAGCCTTGAGATAAAGGGTGACAGCCTTGCCCGAATTCAGAGATGCAAACTCGGTGACGTCTATTTCATAAGAGCCGCTGCCCTTGAGGTTGACCTTGCCGAGAAGAGTGCCCTCGGTAGCTCCTACCGAGTCTACGGAATAAAGAGCTGCAATATTCGCGACATTATTGCTTACAGAAAATCTGAAAACAAAGCTATCGTGACCCGAAACAAGCGCGGGAACGGTCACGTTGTAGTAGCTTCCGCTCTCGGGGGTGAGGGCGGTCGCGGTATCGTTTTCCGTCTTGAAGGATGCTGTGTAGTCGCTTCCGAGAGCTGTGCCGTTCTTACCCTTGATAGCGCCCGAAACAGTGAGGGTGTATTCGGTGTTGCCCGAAAGAGCGTCGGGTACGAAGGTCCACTCGGTATCTCCGTACTCGGAGTACCAGCTGCCCGAAACGGCGGTATCGCCCGCCTTGACGGTAACGTTTGCCAGAATCTCGGAGAGTGTCACCTCGCCCGCGAACTTAACAACGATCTTTTCGGTGAGCTTAACTCCTCCCGCGGAATTTCTCGGGTAAACGTACATTACCTTAGCGGGAGCGCCCTGCATATAGTAGTTAAGGAAATCGAAGAACGCGTCGTATACGTCAACGTCCCAGTTGAGATCTATGCCGTAGCCGTATGTATGAGGCTGGGGAGTCTCAAAGAAGAGCGAGGGTATATTATGAGTTCTCGAAAGATTATTAAGAGTATTTGCAGAGCCGTACGCCGCGCCGTACTCATCGTACATATGAGCAACTACATAGATCGGGCAATGCCCCTCGGAGACGTCCTCTTCCTGCGAGCCGTTGGACGCATATGTAAACTGAACGCCCGAGAGGATCTCCTTGCCGTCATACGTAAGCCAGGGCTGCTTTTCGCCGCCGTCTACCTTGAGGTCTCCAACGTAGGTGCCGCCCTCGTAGGACTCGGTCTTGCCTGCCTGATATCTGGTCTCATGGGTGTGACCCTCATGCACCTTCTTAGGGGTAAAGCTTGCAAGCTTAAGGTCTATCGCCGCCTCAAGCTCTTCGAGAGGAAGGGCAGGATCTGCAAGATTAGACTGAAGCACCTCTTCGCCGAGGAAGGAGAACCAGCCGCCCTTCGAAAGACCGATAACGGTGAATGCGTCAAGGTCAAGCTTATAGGTCTCGCTATCGGAAAGAGCAAGATAGCGAAGATAACGCATAGCCGCGGTATTGATGAGCTTATCATTGTAAAGGTGGACCGAATAGTTCATATGGTCGCCCGTTACAGCGCCCGTGGTATTAAGGTTACCGTCATAGTAGCCGAAGGAAGAGTCTCTTGCCATAGGCACCCAGAGATAATCGAAGCTCGAATAAGCGTATCCGTTGAACATCGAGCCGCTCGAATGAGCGTTGTTGATATCGAAGCTCGAGAATGCGTTATTATATCCCCAGCAGCTTGCTATGGATAATACGGGAACCTCTTTTGCGGGGTTCGTGGGGTATGCAAGCTGGAGATTGAGGTTGGTCTCAAGAGGAGATCCGTCCGGGTTTACGCAGTCGGTAAAGGTCTCGGCAACGGTGTACTTTACCTTGGTGTAAAGTCCGTTCTCATCGGGAGCGCCGCTCTGTGTATACCATACGGGCTTTGTTCCGTCCGATGCGTTTGCCACCTTCTTACGGGTATCGACCGTCTCGCCGGTTACCCATTTGACGAGTCTTTCTGCCTTGGTGCCCTTGAAGTCTGTATTCCAGTTCTGCACTATCTTTTCAAGAGTTCCGTCTGTTCCGTGCTTATCGATCTCCCAGAATACCTGATTTAAAAGAACGTTGTATCCCGAGGGGACGACTATAAAGTCTCTGTACATTCCTTCAGCGGGGAATACGCTCGCAGTCTTATCAAAAAGCTCGCCCTTCTGTATCTTATCAGCCATGATCTGGCAGGATACGTCAAGAGCCTGCCCCTTTGCATTCGGATTGCTGAGGTAGTCGAAAACGACAACTACGTAGCCGCGGTCAAGCATGGACTGAATGATCTTCTTATTCGGATCCGTACCGACTCTTGCTGTGCTCGTATTTATCGCATAGCCTATGACGGGAGTTCCGTAATATCCGTTTTTGACAGCCCCCTTCGAGGTGTCATAATAAACGGTGTATTGGACTGCGCCTACCTTTCCGTCATTCTCGATCCTTTTTGTATCCTGGACGAGGTAGGACTGGAAATCGCTTTTTATAGCAGTCATTTCACCGTCTGTCACGATAGTACTGTCAGCAGATATAAGCACGGCGGCAGCCGTGGTAAGCATAAGAGCTGAAAGAAGTATCGCAACGATTATTTTTTTACCGTTTTTCATACCGTTCTCCTTTTCGAAGATATAATCAGAAATTTAAAATATTATTTCTTAACAATATTTTATCAAAAATATATTGACCTTACTTGTCACTTTATGCTATAATAACTGACAGTTATCCATATTTTCGAAGAAAGGAGCGCTTATGCAGGTACATTTTAAAAACTTCGGAGCCAAAACCGCAGTAAGATGCGGCTTCGTTGAAGGTAAATACAATTACAGCTCTCACATACATCAGTTTCCGGAGATCGTTTTTTGCAAGGACGGTGAAATGACCCTGACGGTCGACGGCAAAAAGGAAACAATGAGAGCGGGAGATATTGCCGTGATCTCGCCCTTTCAGGTTCACGAATTCAGAACCGAAAAATACGTGAAGAGGTGGCTTGCCGTTTTCTCTCCCGATCTTCTTAATAATTTTATTACAAACGAAACAATATACGGAGTCGGAGAGAGGGCTGTTTTTCACGCGTCAGACGCTCTTATTTCATATATCACGCCAAAGCTCGTTGACTCCGAGGAGTTTTTCTTCGCTCTGACCGAAGCTGATATACGCTCCTTCAAGGCGCTCTTTTGCGCAATATACGAGGAATATATGCTTTCCACCGTGATCTCGGTAAAAAAGCATCAGAAGGCGCTTCCCGCCATACTTCAGTACGTAAGCGCCCATTCTTCGGAATCCCTCTCCCTCGCTTCGATCGGTCAGGCTCTCGGATACAGCCCGAAATACGTTTCGCTTTGCCTTTCGGACGTTGAGGGCATAAACCTCTTTTATCTTATAAATTCCTTCCGCGCTGAGCGAGCGAAGGAGCTTTTGAAAAATACAGGGTTAAAGATAATAGACATAGCCTATGAATGCGGCTATTCAAATGAAAAATCCTTTTACAGAGCCTTTCTGCAGGTGACGGGAATGACCCCGGGTCAGTACAGAAAGAAAAGGCGTACGGCTGACATTCCTATACCTTCAGACGAGCCGTACGATAAGATAGAAGCTATGAAAAAGGAAAGAAGCAGAGAAATGCGCAAGAGAAACAAGCTGAAGAAACTAAAGGAGAACGAGAAAAAATGAGCGAAAATTACGAAAAAGAAGGCGGCAAGGTAGAGGGCGAGGTCAAGATAAAGACCCCATTTCTTACGTGGCTCGACAACTTTTTTTATCACTACAAATGGCATACGGTAGCGGTGCTTTTCGTGATCGCCGTGATAGTCATTTGCACTATGCAGACCTGCTCGAGGACGACCTTTGATACTCATATAATGTACGCGGGCGATAAGGACGTGAAGATGAGCGCGCCGAGCGGTGAGACGAGCGAACACGAGGAGCTTTTACGCGCCGTAAAGAAATACACTCCCGACAGAGACGGAGACGGCAACAGGAATATCGACCTCAAAAACCTCTATCTTCCGAGCGACGCCGAGATAGCTCGACTCGAGGCTCTTATAGCCGAGCTTAAGGCTGAGGGCAAGGAGAGCTTTGAAATAGGCTACTCGCTCATCTCGTCCAACAGAAAGACCTTCTCCGAGACTCTGATCTTCGGCGATTGCTACGTTTATATCATCTCGGATCATCTTCTATTCGAGAACACGGCAGATCCGAAGAGCAACCCCTTCGCCCCGATAAAGGAATATCTTCCCGAGGGCGCGGAGTATGAGACGGGCAATAATACGGAGAGCGGAAAATACGCCCTCGCGGGAGAATGGGGTGTCTATCTTCACTCCACCCCACTTTCTGACGAGCCCGGCTTTTCCTCTCTTCCCGAGAACACGGTCATAGCAATGAGAAAGCTCTCGGTAGCAACCTCGTCCTTAAGCCGTGAAAAGGCGGAAGCTTATTTTGCTTACAACGAAGAAATTCTTCGTAATATGCTTTCGGGTGAGGCTTACAGTTAAATGCTTATAATGATAATAATTGTTGTCATATAAAAGCTATTTTTGATATTACAGCAAAAAAGAGCAAGCACGCAAGACAGAATGAAGCAGTCTTGTATGTTTGCCCTTTTTATTATCTGCTTTTCAAATTTTAAAGCTCTATAACGCTTGATATTTTATCGCCGCACGCATCGAGCTTATCCCTGCCGCCGACGACGCATATGCCGCCGTCAATAGCGATCTTTTCTATAATATCCGCGATCTTAAGAAGCGACTCGGCGTTCGTTCCGATAAGCTCGCGCCTGTATTCGGCTCTTTCCGAATAGGTCTCGCCGCGAAGATACGCCGCCATAGCAAGAGCGGATACGACCTTGGGAGTAAGGAGCGGATCTCCGTCTCCCACCGCGCCGATGATATAGGTCGTAAGATCCTCGCCCGAATGCGCGATAGATCTTAAGAAATCCGCAGCTCCCGAGAATACCTCTATCGAGCGGTTCGCATCGGGATCACGGTAGGTATAATATCCCATAAGGCCGTTATTGCGCTTGATAAAGCCCGCGCCGTAAGCGCCGCCCTGAACTCTGATCTCGCTCCAGAGATAAGCATAGGAAAGCACGGTGCGCACCGCGGCAATGCTTCCCGGTATGCGGTCACAATATTCGAGGCAATTAACCGCCCTTGCGGCGAAGGAGACGGATGCGGGAATAAGTATTCCCTCGTTTCTTATACCAAGGGGCTTAATGGTACACTCCGCCGTTATTCTTATAGAATCGGGGAATATCCAAAGCAGCTTTTCGATATCTCCATCGCACCTCTTGCCCGAGACGAAAGCGGTGAGTCTGCCTCTTTTGAACATCTTTTCGTAGACCGAGCGAAGCTTGCTTCCGCACTCAAATGATCTTTCGGCAAACGCCGAATCAAGAGCCTTCAGCGCAAGATAGAACTCCACGCCGTCTATATATTCGGAGACTGCCGCCTCGGGATCAACGTAAGCCGCACTTCTCGCAAAAGCAACGCTGCTGCCCGATGCCGCCATACTCTCCTGAGAGACGGTCTTGAGCTGGCGCACTATCCTTCCGATAGCCTCGGTATCCGAGAATACGGTCTTAAGCAGGATCTCTTCCAGAAGCTGCCTTGCCGAGTCAAGCTTTGAATCAAGAGCGCTCACACCCACACGCATATACGGTGTGGTCTTTTTGTTTTTCGTTGAAGCCATAACGGCAAGCGAGAAGCTTCCAAGCTCGCTCTTGACGGCGGTCTGGAGCGATGCCGCATCTCTTTTCTCGGTTGGAAGATTCTTAAGAAGATCCGAGAGAAGAGAGGCATAGAAAAGCTCCTCGGAGCTGAAGTCCGAAAGATCAAAAAGAAGGTTATAGTAGGTAATTCCGCGAGACTTGACGTCTATATGAACGACGGGCGTATTTCCTACCTTAAATTCCTCGGTAGGGTATGGCTCGGGATCGGCGCTTATGTCCTCTATGGAAAGCGAGGGCAGAGTGGCGAGCTGCTCGGGGGTATCTCCCTTTTTCTGCCACTCTTCAAGCAGAAGAGTCTTTCTTATTATCTCGCTTATTTCAGAGTCGGTCATTTTTGCCTTCGCATTTGCGAGAGTCTCTTTTTCAAGAGCCGCTCTTTCCTCACCGAGAGTCGAAGAGGGGAGCATATAAAGAGTCGCCATGCGGTCACCGTCAAGGCAGACGCGCTCGAGAAGTCTCTCGTAATAATCGGTGTCAAGCGCAAGTCTCAGCGCCGCGATATCATCCTCGAAGCGAAGGGGAGCGACGGGATCGCCGCCGTAAAGCCAGGTATCGAGAGTTGCGAGCGCATAGGCAAGTCCCGAAGGGGTAGTACCCATATCCGCCTCGCGAAGACGGAATTCTATAAGATTGAAGGATGCTCGTAAAGCGTCTCTCCTGATACCGCTCTCTGCTATCTTGCGAAGCTCGGCAAGCGCTGTCTCCTTTGCCTCGGCAAGCCTTTCTTCCTTAACGTTTCTTATTTCAAGCAGAAGGGAATTATCGGCTATGGCATCGAGTGTCATAAAGCCGACGTCCTCGCAAACGCCCGAATCAAGCATAGCCTTTTTGAAGGGCGACTCGTTTGTGCCAGCTATCGCATCGGTTATGATACCGAGCGCCATAAGGGTGCGCCTATCGTCAAAGGGAGCGCCCATAAATCCAAGGCAGATGCGAGCCTTGCCCTCGGGATCCTCGCCCTCGGATATTTCGTATTTTATCGTCTTTTCAGCTTTGACCGTTTCTCCCGCTCTGGGTATCTCAAAGGAAAGCTCTACCGAATCGTATTCCAAAAGGAAGCTATCAAGAAGCATAAGAGTCTTATCGAGATCCACCGATCCGTCAAGTATTATCATTGAGTTTGATGGGTGATAATACTTCTCATGAGCGGCAACGAATTTTTCATAAGTCAAGGAAGGTATCGCCTTCGGGTTTCCGCCAGAATCCTTGGCATAACAAGTATCTTTGTAAAGCAAAGTGGTCATTTCCTCGAATTCCACCTCATCGGCAGAGGAGTATGCGCCCTTCATTTCGTTGAAAACAACGCCCTTATATATCATCTCATCCTCGGGAGAGTGAAGCTCATAGTGCCAGCCCTCCTGCATGAATATTCTCTCGTCCTTGACCGCGAGGGGATGAAGCACCGCATCCATATAGACCGATACGAGGTTAAGGAAATCCTTATCGTTTCTCGATGAGACGGGATAAACCGTTTTATCGTTATAGGTCATGGCGTTGAGGAAGGTTTTAAGCGAGCCCTTAAGAAGCTCAACGAAGGGCTCCTTGACAGGGTATTTATCCGATCCGCAAAGCACCGAATGCTCGAGAATGTGGAAAACTCCCGTATCGTCCTCGGGTATAGTTTTAAATGCGATAGCAAAGGTCTTGTTATTATCCTCTCTATCTATAAAAAGGAGCTTAGCTCCGCTTTTTTTATGCCTTGCTTCACGCGCCGTACCCGATATTTCGGGGACGAAGGTATCCTTTATGAATTCAAAGCCGTGTATTGTCTTATTCATTTTTCTCTCCTTAAATATGCTTCTTCAAGAAACTCCGAGGTTATTTTTTCATATCTATGGGTATCGTATAAGTAGCTGGTGCCGTGAGTGGCATCGGGGAAGGTCTCAAGCCTTACGTCGGGGTTTGCCGCCTTCATCGCAAAAGACATCTTTATCGGCACGAAGCCGTCTCCCTCTCCGTGAATAATAAGAAGCGGCACCCGCGACCTCTTCACCGCGTCAATAGGCTCTGCCGCGCCAAGCGAAAAGCCGCCGTATATCCGAGCGCCCACCGAGGCAAGAAAGTGCGAAAGTCCGCCGGGTATACCCATATCCTCTTTAGCTACCTTTTTTATTATATCCTTGGCAGATGAATAGGGGCAGTCCGCAATAGCGGCAAAAACGCCCTTCGGCATTTCCTTTTCTGCCGCCAGGATCACCGTTGCCGCGCCCATAGAGATACCGACAAGAGCGGTAGGAGTCCCCTCGCCGAACCTTTCTTCAACGAATCTCGCCCAGCAAACGGCATCAAGCGATTCAAGAGTGCCGAAGCTTATCGTCCTGCCCTCTGATAAGCCGTGGGCTCGCTCATCAGCCATTATAACGTTATACCCCATACGGAAAAGCAGCATAGCGCCGCCCGAGAAGTCTATGAAGGGCGAGCTTTTATAGCCGTGCATAAGGATAGCGAAGCGCTCATTTTCGCCGCTGTAAAGCATATATCCGTGAAGCTTAAGCCCGTCCTGCGACTCGGTATAAACATCCTCGAATTTTTCCCTGAGGATCGCGTCTATAAGCTTCTTTGACTTATTATCGGTCTCGCTTCCGTCATTCTTCAGCGCGCGGTAGGGATCGACCTTCTTCTTAGTGGGGTTGCGGTAGAACGCCGATCTGTATGCATAGAAGCTGCCGCCGAAAATAAATACAAGGGCGGCGGCTATGACGGCGATAGAAATATACAAAGCAGGCATCGTATCACCCCTTCGTCGGCTCGGTATAGATGCTCGAATCAGATCTTATCTTGAAAACGGTGGTCAGCACGATGACCGCCTGGATAGGCACGCCGACGATAAAAAGCATCCATATATTATAATCAAGCAGCTGAAGATATATCGAAAGGAGCAAAAACCAGTTTGTCAAGGAGTTCATAACGCAGCCGACGATACGGTTGCCGAAGAAGTATCTGTTGCCCGTCTGAAGCACCACGGTCGTCAGCGGCAGAGCCCAGATAAAGAGCGTCCATATATTCTTCGAGAAGATCGCCTCTATGCCTATGTAAAGCACCATCATCGCTATCCATACCGAGCATGCGGCTATTGAAATCGTAAGTATTCTTCCGGTCATATTTTTCTTTATAACGTAGGGATTGTTCTTTTTCGGCTGCTCCTTTTGCAGAAGATATTCAAACTGCACGCCGTATATCTCGCAGATCTTGCAAAGCGTTTCTATATCGGGGAGAGTCTCCGCATGCTCCCACCTCGATACCGCCTTATCCGAGTAATTCAGCTTCTCGGCAAGCTCCTGCTGGGTAAGCTTATTGGTCTTTCTCAAAATGACGAGATTTTTCGCTATTGTTTCCTTTACTGTTTCCATTTTTCACCTCTCGTTTGAGTTCAATAGCAATTATAGCACTTTTATGCCCTAAAAGTCAAGTTTTTCTCAAATTCTCAGTTTTGTGGAGTCGCATCGGACATCAAAGTTCACCTCCTCCGAGAATTCTACTTTCAGTGTTTCCGATCGGAGAGTCGATTTTATTGACTTTCTTTTTGCCTTTGTGTTAAAATCCCGAAGGAAGAAAAAAGCGGGGATCTGCCCCGGGAAAGGAAGCTCGGCTTATGAAGAAATACCCGAAGAGAACCGTGATATGCGAAGGCTATGACTTCGACCCAAACGGTTTAAGCGATAAGAAGAAAAAGAAAAGCGCAACCGTCAGGTATGAAAAGGACGGCAAGTCAGAAAAACTAAAAAGAGCTATACTTTACCGAGGCATCGCCACACCGATAGCATTCATTTATTCAAGGCTTATAAAAAAAGAAAAAATATACGGGAAAGAGAAGCTAAAAGGAATAGAGGGCGGATACTTCCTCTTCGGCAACCATACGAACGCCGCGGCTGACGCTCTCTGCCCGGGAACCTACACCTACCCGAAGTACGCGGATACGGTAGTCAACCCCGAAAACTACTCCGTTCCCGTGATCGGCAGATTTATCCACCGCCTCGGCGCGATCCCTACTCCCGAGGGGCTTCGGGACGTGAAGAGGTATAAGGAAGCGATAACCCGCTCGATCTCGCTCGGCAGAGCCGTGGTCATTTATCCCGAGGGTCACCTTTGGCAGTATGCAAGAGATCTTCGCCCGTTCGGCGCATCGCCGTTTTTATATGCGGCAAGCCTCTCTGTGCCATCATTCGCAATGACGAGGGTATATAAGCGCAAAAAAAGCGGCTTTTACACCGAGGTATATATAGACGGACCGTTTTACCCTGACGTTGAGCTTCCTCCCTCCTTGGCAGCAAGAAAGCTATGCGAAACCGTGAGAGGCGCGATGAAGGAAAGATGCCGATTATCCGATATAGATATCATAAAGTATATAGTAAAGAAGGAAGGAGAGGATGAATAATGGAAAGCATTAAGCTGCTTGTCACGGGGAATGCGGGCGTTTACCGAGGAATGCTGCTCGGAGCGATATCGGCAGCTATGCATACCGAGCTTCCGATAGAGCTTCACATAGGCACTATGGACGAAAGGGAGCTTGATCCTCGCTATATCCCGATAAGCGAAGCCGAAAGAGAAGAGCTTGAAGGCGTCCTCAGAGAGAAAAATCCATTATCAAGCGCCACACTTCACGATCTTACCGAAAGCTTCGAGCGTGAGCTTAAGGAGAGCAAGAACATAGACGGCAGATACACCCCCTACGCAATGATACGCCTCTTCGCAGACGAGCTTCCCGGCATTGGCGATAAGCTCCTATATATGGACACGGACGTGCTTATAAAAAGCAGTCTTGCCGAGCTTTGGGAGACCGACGTCCAAGACTATCATATGGCAGGAGCGCGAGACAGATACGGCAAATTCTTTTTTGGCATAAATTACCTTAATTCGGGAGTGCTTCTTTTCAATATGAAAAAAATGAAGGAAGACGGCGTATTCAAAAAATGCCGCATCCTTTGCAGGGACAAAAAGATGCTTCTTTTCGACCAGCACGCGCTGAATAAATACGCAAAGAAAAAGCTAATACTCCCAAAAAGATTCAATGAGCAGAAGAGAACCGTTGGCGATACCGTTATACGCCACTTTTCTATGACTATATCTCTTTTCCCTTATCTTCACACAAAAAGCATAAAACCATGGCAAAGGGAAGAGGTGGAGAATATCCTCGGAGAAACAAGCCATAAGGAAGTGTACGAAAGGTATGAAAAAATCCTTATAAGTAAATAATAATTTGCATTATCGCGGTAAAACGCAAACACAGACTCACAAGGAGAAGTGAAAATGAAGAAAAACATAAACGTATTTTTTGCATCAGACGAAGCTTATCTTCCGTTTCTTTCGGTGGCGATAAGATCGCTTGACGACCACGCTTCGGATAAATACATTTACAACATAATAATACTTACCGAGCAAAAGGATTCGCTTGAAGAGGCGATCTCAAAAATCAAAGTAAAGGAAAACGTTCGCCTCTTGGTCTCAGACGTCAAGGAGAGGATAAAGGGCGTCAAGAGCGCGCTTTCGCTGCGCCTTCGAGACTACTATTCGGAGTCCATATATTACAGGCTTTTCATTCCCTCGATGTTCCCCAAGCTTGACCGCGCCGTTTATCTCGATTCGGACATCGCGCTTAATGATGATATAGCGAAGCTTTATTTCACGGATATAGGAGACTCTATCGTCGGCGCGGTCAGCGACGAGAGCGTACTTAACGAGCCCGTATTCTGCGACTACGTAAAGAAGCACGTAGGACTCCTCAGGGCGGATAGCTATTTCAATTCGGGAGTTCTGCTTATGGATCTTTCGGGAATGAGGCGCGAGCGCATCGAAGAGAAATTCGTGCATCTTATATCTAAATACAATTTTGAGACTATCGCCCCCGACCAGGATTACCTCAACTTCCTCTGCAAGGGAAAGGTATATTACTTCGGCGCGGGCTGGAATAAGCACGCAATAGCGGGAACGGCTATCCCCTCTTCGGGCGTTCAGCTTATGCACTACAATATGTTTGGCAAGCCCTGGCACTACGAGGGCGTGATGATGGAAGAGCTTTTCTGGAAGTACGCAAAGGAGACGCCCTTCTATGCATCGCTGAAAGAGGGACTTCTATCCTACACAGACGAGGACAGAGCGCGTGACTTAGAGGGCGCGAGAATGCTTCTTTCATCCGCCGCTAAGATCACGGAGCGCGAAAAATGCATAGCGGACGTCATTGCAGACGGATATTTTAAGGCGGTGGGAATAGTATGACGGCAAATCTTCACGAGCTTCCCGAGACCACCGCGCGGGTTGTCGACAATATAAGGCTCGCCGTCCTCGAGGGCGACTCCTTCCGCAAGGTCTCGCTTTCCGACCCCGCACCCACGGCAGAGGATATAAAAAGAGTCATTCTCCCCTTTGACAACGAAAGGCGCTCGCCTATGGCGAAAATGAAGGCGGCTTTAGCGCGCGCTCTTGCCGAGAAGCTGACTGATGAGGTCAACCGCGATACCTCTATCATCGGCATAGAAAACGCCCTCTCGGTCTCGGGCGGCGCGATAATAACCGCAAACCACTACGCGCCCACGGACTCGACCCCGATAAGAATAATGAGCGCGATATGCAATAGGAGAAAGAAGCTCCATATCGTTGTCCAGGAGTCTAATATATTTATGACGGGTCTTTTCGGATTTCTTATGAAAAACTGCAATACGCACCCAGTCTCGGGCAATCTTAAGTATATGGCGAAGAGCCTTAAGCCCTCGCTTGAGAAAATAGTCTCGGACGGCGGCTTCGTCCTCATCTATCCCGAGCAGGAAATGTGGCTCAACTACAAGAAGCCGAGAGCCATGCGCGACGGAGCTTTTCACTACGCATCCGTTTTCGGCGTTCCCATTATCCCCACCTTCACCGAGATGAGAACTCTTCCCGGTAAGCGCGGCGAAGAAGGCTTCCTTCCCGTCAAGCATATTCTCCACGTCTTTCCGCCGATCTACCCCGACTCCACACTTTCGCCCGCCGAGGACCGCGCCCGTATGGCAAGGCTCGACTTTGAATACAAAAAGGCGGCGTACGAGCAGGCGTACGGCATTCCTTTAACGCAAGATTTCGATCCGCTTCGCGATATCGCGGGCATATCTCCCGACGAGGAGTGATAGCGTGATACTCCAAGCGGAGTGTCACGCTAAACTATGATTGCCCTTACGGGCAAGTTATGAGTTATGAAATGCTTACGCATTGTTATGATTGGCTTCGCCAAGTTATAGATTAGATAGGCAATCATATCATAACGCTTGCGGTGCAAGCTCATAACGGTGAGCGGAGCGATCCTCATAACTCTAAACTGAAAACAAACAGAGAGGACTATGACCGAGCCCTTTTCTTTATCAAAAACTCTTTACACAGGCTCAACAAAATGATATAATAATAATGCAAGACAACGTATGCAGGGCGGTGAACTTAATGAAAACAGAAAAAGAAAATGCTTTGCTGCACAAAATCCACGCTTGGGCATCTCTTATAGTTAATACCCTGATCGCACTGAGTATTCGCTTGGTTAATAATTCTCTATCATTTAATATTTCTGATTGGATCTTAATTTTTAACGTCTTAATAGCAGTTATTATGTCTGCAGTATCAAGAATTTCTCTTGATATGAGTCAGAATGACGTAGCTATTTCATCTCTGATTTTTCAATATGTATGCGCTCTGATACTATCTATTATAATTGTCTATACGCTCTACGAGGAAATATCATTAAAAAGCTCGTTGATCATTATTATTGCCATTGTTATAGAGGTCATAATTGCCTTTATAATTATTTTCCGATACCGTATAAGACGGTGGTTCAGAAAGCTACGCAAAAAGAAGCGCTGACTATTAATCCGGCTAAAGATATATTAATAATCCGCTCGAAATAACGCACGGTAGATGATCAATCAACGGTCTGTTTTGAATTTTCTATGGATAGACTCAGAAAGGGTATTTGAAAATTATTATATGAAAAAAAAGACTTATAAATGAACCTATTGGATTTTTTGTGTTATTATTTTTAACGCTTGGTTTATTATCTTTTTTACTTATTTCGCTCATATATGCTCATTCCGACTCAAATCCTTTTGCATTTAGAATGATCGCATTAATGATTTACAGCCCTACTGCTTTGTTTTGTTTAGTTTGGCTGACCATAAAAACAGAGTTTATATCTGTTAATAACGAAGAAATCAAGTCTTTTAAAATATTCAGAAAAAGGGTAGCAATACGAATTTCTGAAATAAAGAAGATAACAAATCAAAAAATCGTAATTTATGGAATAGATAGCCCTGCTTATCCATGCTGGAAAATCGAAGATCATTCGGGGAATGCGATATATATCATTCAGTACAAAATACGCAGAAAAATAATTGATAGCATTCAAGAAAATATGAATACCTGAGTTTTTATGTCATCGATTATTACAAAGAAAGGAGACAAAATGAAGACAATCGAATATGGAATCAATTCTGTCATAGTTTTGTTTCCTTTCTGTTCAAATTTCTTTACTTACAATGACGAGGGTATACGCACTTCAAAACTAAAGGTATATGAATATTCGATCGAAATAACGTACGGTGGATAACTATATGAGAAAAACAAATTTGAATATTAAAAGGGTTAATTTCTTTAAGAAATTGTCGTTGTTTTTAATTGTTCAGATAATAATTGTAATTTTGTTTGTACTTCTGATCAATACGTCCTCTCCCGTAAACGAGAATGCTTTGAATAAAAAAATAATTAGTATCGACAAGATTGAATATCACTACGTATTTATGAGCGGAAGCCATTTGAGTTTTTATTCGGAAAAAGAAAAATATTCCTTCCCCAAATTTCCAGTCTTGGGTACTAATGAATATTCGATTCCTGATTTACACGACAATATAGCGGTAGGAGACACCGTTTACGTTGAATATATAAAGGACGGCGATAGTAATATTGTTATCGAGCTGCACAAAGGCGAAAGTTTTTTACGCACATCGAATGGGTACAACAATTTCCAACGTACTCAAAGGCCCCTTTGCATAATTGCTTTTTCAATTATAGAGGCATTCTTTTTATCAGCTTTAGCTTTCTTTATTTTGTTGTACGGTAAAGAAATTAAGCTTTTTCAAAAAAGGAAGCATAAGAATGAAGCTTCATGAAAGGATAGAAAATGAAAAAAAGATTTATAAATGAACCCATTGGATTTTCATTTCAAATTTTTTTACTATTAATTGGAGTAGTGCTCTTATTTCTTTCCTTGCAAGGACCATACAAAACATCCCCATCAATACACATATCATTATGTATTACAGTATTTGGTTCTGAACTTGTTGCATGCGTTATATGGATCCTGATGACAACGGAAATTATCATAATCAACGAAGAGAGCATTAAGCGCCTAAAATTTTCCAAAAAAATAATTACTATTACCATTTTTGAGATTAAAGCTATCACGGAAGATAACAATGAAAGCGGAGCGGAAGGCGCTACTTATCCATGCTGGAAAATCGAAGATCGTTCGGGAAATGCGATATATATTGTTCAATACAAAATACGCAGAAAAATAATTGATAGCATTCAAGAAACTATTAACAGTTGAATTTTATGTCATCAGTTCCGGCAAAGAAAGGAAACAAAATGAAGACAATTAAATCTGAAAGTTATTCTTTTTTAGTTTTGTTTCCTTTCTATTCAAATTCCGTTACTTACAATGACGAGGGTATACGCACTTCAAAACTAAAGGCATATGAATATTCGATCGAAATAAAGCACGGTGGATAACTCTATGAGAAAAACAAATTTGAATATTAAAAAAGCATCTTTTATAAAGCGCTTTATAATTAGTTTTCTGATCATTCATGCTGTAATTGCGCTTGTGCTTATTGCAGTCTTAAATGAAGCAAAACCTATTCGTAAGGAAAATTGTCAAACTTCAATTGTCACCATAGATAATATAGAATATGTACGAGTATTTAAGGAATATCAGTGCCGTATCTTTTCAGATAATATCAGATATGATTTCCCCAGTTTAGGAGTATTTGGTAATTATTCAAGCAAGGAGATATACGAATCTATAGGCAAAGGGAATCTTCTTTCGATATCTTACGTAGAAGGAGTTAACTTTTTTGGAAGGTATAATTTAATTGTTGATGCAAGAAGCGAAAATACAGTGTACATTGATTTTAATTTATACAATGAGCAATGCCAATCGACTTTTGTACTAATAATTATCTCATTTTCTATTATTGAATTAATTGTGCTATCAATTTATGCAGTTTGGCTATTCTTCGCTTTTAAAGATCTGAAAATTGGTAAGAGAAGAAAAAAATCCGCTGACAATTAATCCGGCTAAAGGTATATCGACAAAAGCGTTAAACATCTTGTGAGAGAATAATATCTTTTTTTCGCCTTGACTTTTTTTCCCTTTCGTGGTAGTATTGAAGGGTCGGTTTTGGCTTTCGGGCGATATTTTCCCGATACCCGAGGATCGGCAACAAAAAACATCAAGGTATAGCTGAAAATGAACATAAAGGACATTAAGGCGAGGGGCGAAGGAATATTCTCGCACCCCGTATTCGTAACGCTTGCGGCGCTGCTTTGCTGCGCGCTCTGGGGAAGCGCGACCCCCGCTATCAAGATAGGATATTCTCTGATGCTTCCCGAAAAAGACGTGGCATCGACTATACTTTTTGCGGGAATAAGATTTTTCTTTGCGGGCGTGCTTACCGTCGTTATATTCAGTATAGCGCGCAAAAAAGTGCTTCTTCCCAAGAAGGAGAGCCTTGGCAAGATAGGGCTTGTCTCGGTATTTCAGACCGTTCTTCAATACATATTCTTCTACATTGGACTTGCCAACACGAGCGGAGTGAAGGGAACTATTCTGACAGGCTCGTCCACCTTCTTCGCTATTCTCATCTCCTCGCTCATCTTCCGAATGGAGAAGCTGAATGCGAAGAAGATCGTTGCCTGCGTTCTCGGGCTTGGCGGCATAGTAGTCATCAATCTTGAGGGTCTTGAGCTTTCAATGAATCTGCTTGGAGACGGATTTTGCGTTTTCTCCGCTATCTCCTTGGCTTTCTCGTCAACCCTTATCAAGATATTCTCGAAGAGCGAGGACCCCGTGACGATAAGCGGATATCAATTCATCTGGGGCGGAGCGTTTATGATCGCTATCGGTCTTATCTTCGGCGGTAAAATACACGTTGGCAGCATCGGAGCATTGCTTCTTCTTGCTTACCTTGCGCTTCTTTCGGCGGTGGCGTACTCCGTTTGGGGTATACTTCTTAAGTTTAACCCCGTATCGAGGGTTACCGTTTTCAGCTTCACGACCCCAGTCTTCGGAGTGCTTCTCTCAATGCTTCTTCTCACCGAGAGCAGCAACGTGAAGATATTCAATCTTATTGCGGCTCTGCTTCTCGTTGCTCTCGGTATCTTTATACTGAATTTCGATCCTTCGATAATCAAGTCAAAAAATAAAATGAACTAAGTCCAACCCCTTATAGCTGAAGAGAGTCGAACTTAACCGCCTTAAAGCGATGAATTTTTGCGTATTTCGTCGCGCTGAGTCTTGTAAAGTTTGTACTTTACTTCGAATCACCACGGCAAAATCCACTAAAAATTCATTCGCTTTAAGGTGCTTCGCAGTATTTGCACGACTAATATTTGTTAATGCGAGGGAAAATTTCGAAGTAATATGCGGATATTGCAAGAAATTATCCCGAAGCAGTAGCGGATATTAGCATGCAAAGACCGATTGAGTTCGACTCTCTTCAGCTATACACAGAAAGGGAGAACAACTCGGTATTTATAGCCGAAAAGTTCTCTCTTTTTTTGTTTGTTGAATGAAATCGTGGCTGTGCCACGATGAAATCTTCACTCCGTTCAGATGAAGGTGCTGAGTCATTAAGAATTCAGATAGATAAAGGCATTCGCACAAAAATGAGTAAAAATCTGAATTCTTAGTGCGAAACACCTTTGGGGCTTGCTTAATTTAGAGCAGAAATCGTCGGATGACGAACGATAGCCGTATAAAAATACGGCGAGTGAGGAAACGGCGATACAAAAAGAGCATTAAAAGGAAGA
>JAFTQV010000084.1 GCA_017462605.1 Clostridia bacterium
CGAAAGGCTCGATATGTCACCTTCGGTGACGTGATATATAAGCCTTCCCCAGTGGGGGAAGGGGGACCATCGAAGATGGTGGATGAGGTGTCTTTGCAATCTCGCCCAGATCCTTCGCTTCGCTCGAGGATGACACCTAAAGGTGTCGGGCGAGGCTCGCTGCGCTTGAGATGAATTGCGCAAGCGCATGAATTGCCCTTCGGGCATTAAATGTCACCTTCGGTGAGTCGATATATTCACTTTCGCGAAATGCCTTCACGAAAGATGAATTCGATATATCTCGCTTTACTCGATTCGATATGCCTTTCTTACGAAAGCCTCGATATGTCACCTTTGGTGACGTGAAAAAATACACGTCTTTGGGGGTCAGGGGGGATTTGGACACCAAATCCCCCCTTTTCGTTATACAAAAAGAAGCCAAGCTCGCGAAAGACAAGCTTAGCTTCGGAATTTTACCGCAAAAGCGGCTTCTTTTTTTCAGCTATACCTATGTAAAACCGGTTAAATATAAATTAATTTAAATACTAAAAAAGCTTCAAAAAGTTGATTTTTTCAGCAGGTATCTCAAATTCTCTTCCTCTTAAATAATCAAGGGCGGTAGACTCGTTGCTGAAATCGAATACGAGGCGGTATGAGGCAAGCGCCTGGTGCGTATAGCCTATCGCTCTGTCTGCCTTGTTCTTACCGTACTTTCCGTCACCTAAAAGGGGATGACCTATATAAGCCATATGCGCCCTTATCTGGTGTGTTCTTCCCGTGAGAAGCTCCACCTCAACGAGCGAAAGATCGCGCTCCTTATTCACCGATATAACGCGGTATTTAGTCTTTATATCCTTAGCCGCAGGGCTGATCTTTTTGTCATACACCTTAACCGTATTCGTTTTTTCATCCTTGATAAGATAACCCGAAATAGTAGCTTCCTTTTTCTTCGGTATACCGTGAACGGCGGCAAGATAAAACTTCTTGACCTCTCTTAGCTTTATCTTTTCATTCATAACTCGAAGCGCCTCGGCAGTCTTTGCGCCAATGACGATTCCCGTGGTGTTCCTATCTATCCTATTGCATAAGGCAGGTGTGAAGCTTGCTTCCTTATTGGGATCATATTCCCCATTTTTATAAAGATAAGTTAGCAAATATGTTATTAAAGTGTTGTTTTTCGATACCTCGTCCTCGTGGACCGAAAGCCCTTCAGGCTTATTTATAAGAATGATGTTTTCATCCTCATAAATGATCGAAAGAGCGGCGGATATTTTTGAAAGACTCTCTGCCTTAAGGTCTGATGACTCGGAATATCCCGCCTTCTTGCCCTTCTCAAAAAACTCCTCGGCAAGGAAGCATTGGACGGTATCCCCGAGCGCGAGCATGGTATTTGGCTCGGCTCTTTTTCTATTGACCTTGATCTTCTTGAGTCGAATGGATTTATAAAGCAGGCTTTTCGGAATATCGAGAGCCTTGGTTATAAACTTATCGAGCCTCTGACCCGCATCGTTTTTCTCAATCGTAAATTCGCGCATATATTATAAAGTACCGAATATTCTGTCGCCCGCGTCTCCGAGACCGGGAACGATATAAGCATGGCTGTTGAGGCATTCGTCAAGCGAGGCGGTATATATCTGAACGTCGGGGTGAGCATCCGTCACGCACGCGACACCCTCTGGTGCCGCAACGAGGCACATAAGGATTATATTCTTACCGCCGCGGTTTTTTATCATAGTTATAGCATCCTTAGCCGATCCGCCCGTAGCGAGCATGGGGTCAACTACGATGATAAATCTTTCTCCTATGTCCTCGGGGAGCTTGCAGTAGTATTCGTGCGGCTCGTGAGTTTCGGGGTCGCGATAGAGTCCGATATGACCTACTTTAGCAACGGGAACGAGCTTAAGTATACCGCCTACCATACCGAGACCTGCTCTGAGAATAGGCACGACAGCGAGCTTTTTTCCCGATATCTGCTTGCCTATCGCAGGCGCGACGGGAGTCTCTATCGGAAGATCCTCGAGAGGAAGATCTCTTGTTACCTCATATCCCATGAGCATAGCTATCTCATCAAGCAGCTCGCGGAAATCCTTGGTAGGAGTATCCTTTTTTCTCATTATGGTGAGCTTATGCGCAATAAGCGGATGATCGATCACGTGAAGGTTTTTCATAATAGACGTCCTTTTCTTTTATTCTACGGATATATTATACAACCTTTTTTCCTCGATTTCAATAAAATATTTGCAATTTTCTTTTTCTATGTTTAAAATGTATATAACCGTTGTATAAAACTTCTAAAATATTTTCTTAAAAACTTTAAAATTACCTTGAAAAGAGAAGCTTTGGGTAGTATAATTAAAATGAATAAATGTAAGGAGATCATTATGAAGAAACCCGAGTTAGTAATCCTTGCGGCAGGTATGGGGTCGCGCTATGGCGGTCTTAAGCAGATCGATGCGGTAGACGGTCAGGGACATATAATAATAGATTATTCAATTTTTGACGCCATTGAGGCAGGCTTTGAGACTGTAACGTTTATTATCAAAAAGCAGATCGAGAAGGAGTTCCGTGAGATAATGGACGCCCATCTTGATGGAAAGGGCGTCAATGTCAAGTACGTTTATCAGGAGCTTGATAAGCTTCCCGAAGGCTATGAAGTACCCGAAGGAAGATCAAAGCCATGGGGCACGGGTCATGCTATCGCTTGCTGCCTTGGGGTGGTCGATGCTCCGTTTGCCGTCATAAATGCTGATGATTACTACGGTAAAGGCGCATTCGCTAAGATATATGATTTTTTGGCAAACGAGTCGAGCGATAAGAGCTACGCCATGGTGGGCTATAAGCTTAAGAATACCGTCACGGATAAGGGCGGAGTATCGAGAGGAATTTGCAATACCAACGAGGGCGGCGAGCTTGTCTCGATAAATGAGACCTCAGGTATAGAGACAGACGGTAAAGATATATTCAATGAGACCGAAAAAGGGAAGACTATGCTCGATCCCGAGGCGATCGTTTCTATGAATCTTTGGGGATTTCCCGCGTCCTTCGTATCCGAGTGCTATGCCAGATTCCCGAAATTCCTTCGCGATAACCTTTCGCAAAAACCCGAAAAATGCGAATACTATATGCCCTCGGTGATAACAGAGCTTCTCACGGAAGGCAAGATATCGGTGACGGTGCTTGACTGCCCCGATAAGTGGTACGGAGTGACCTATAAGGAAGATAAGCCGGACGTTGTCAATGCCTTCGCCGAGCTTATTGCCAAGGGAGAGTATCCCAAAGAGTTTTAAGAAAAGAGGACGGATAATGATAGAAAATAAGAAATTTTGCGAAAATCTGAAAAGAGCCGAGGCAGGAGATGCGCTCGCTATGTATTTCGTTGCTACCTCGTACTATGACGGCACAGCGCCGGGCGATCCCTTTTCACACGAAAGGCTTGCGATAGAATGGTATGAAAGATGCGTATCAGCTTCAAATTATCCGCCTGCATCAAAAAAGCTTGCTGCTTGCTACCGCAATCAAAGCGGCAATGAAAGGCAGGCTTACGAGATGACTCTCAGGGCTGCCGAGGCAGGCGATGCCGAGTCTATGTTTTACGTTGGCGAATACTATACGGATAATGAGGGCGAGGGACTCTTTGAAAGCGTTCTTCCCGAGCTTCGCGATAAGGCGATAGCATATTATAAGCGCTCGGCAGCTCTCGGCTGCATCGATGCAGTCTCAAGGCTTCACAGAATGGGTGCTGATATTCCCGAAGCTCCGATAGTCAGGCATTCGCATAAGGAGATCTTCGAGGATGCGGAAAGAGGGCTTATGCATTCTGAATTTGAGGCAGGACATCTTTATTTAAGAGACGATCTCGATTATAATAATCCCGCGCTTGCCTTTGCGTATATCAGCCGCGCGGCAGAGCAGGGACTTGCCGTAGCGCATTACTTTATGGGATTTTGCTATCTTAAGGGAATAGGAGTAGAAAAGGATCTTGCCGAGGCGGAGAAGTGGTTTGAAAGCTCGCTTTCGGGTGAGCTTATAAGACCCGAGAGCGTAAATAAAAAGGCAGCCCTTGAATATATAGAAAAAATAAGAAAGAAGAGAAAGGCGTAATGGATATAAAAAAGATAAGCACAGAAAACGCACCTGCCGCTATCGGACCATATTCTCAGGCGGTCAAGGTTGGTAATTTCGTCTATACATCGGGGCAGATACCGATCAACCCGGGCACAGGCGCGATATTCGGCTCGGATATAACCGCTCAGACCGAGCAGGTTATGAAAAACCTCGGCGCGGTCCTCAGCGCGGCAGGCTCGGGATTTGATAAGGCGGTAAAAACAACCTGCTTTCTTTCGGACATGGCGGATTTCGCCGAGTTCAATGCGGTTTACGCAAAGTATTTTGTTACCTGCCCTGCAAGAAGCTGCGTTGCGGTAAAGACTCTTCCCAAAGGAGTGCTTGTTGAAGTAGAAGTAATTGCGCTCGCGGAAGAAGAGCTTCCGTATAAACAAGTAAAGGAGAATTAAAAATGAAGATCTCAACACAGACGTTAACGCTCGCTAAGAATTACGGACTTGAGCGCGCGGTAGAAATGCTTATTGACGCAGGCTGGGATGCTATCGACGTTTCGATAGTTGATCTTAATGATATCCCCTTCGTTGACGGCTGGGAGGAGCGCGCGAAAAGGCTTCGCAAGCTTGCAAACGATAGAGGCGTCACCTTCGATCAGGCTCACGCTCCGTTTGGCGGCGGCTTCGAGAAATATACGACGACTCTCGTCCCCCTGATGCCGAGAGTATTTGAGTTCTGCTCTATTCTCGGTATACGCGACGTTGTCGTTCACCCTGTGCAGAACGGTAAATATTACGGAAGAGCGGAAGAGCTTTTTCAGTATAACCTCGAGTTTTACAGAGGTCTTGCACCGATCGCCAAGAAGTTTGGCATAAGAATAGCTATCGAAAATATGTGGCAGAGAAACCGCATCGGCGGATACATAGTAGACGACGTGCTTGCGCCGCCCGAGGAGCTTTGCAGAATGTATGACGAGCTTGCCGATCCCGATACCTTCACAGTATGCCTTGACCTCGGTCACGTTGCTCTTTGCAACAGAGACCCCGAGGCGGCTATAAGAATCGTAGGTAAGGAAAGGCTCGGCTGCCTTCATATCCACGACGTTGATTATAAGGACGACCTTCACACTCTTCCCGGCTGCTCGAAGATAAATTGGCAAGAGGTCTGCCGCGCTCTTGCCGAAATAGGATACGAGGGCAACTTCAACCTTGAGGCAGATAATTTCTTCTTAGGCTTCCTTCCCGAGCATCACGAGCTTTGCGCTAAATTTATGTGCGACGCAAGCCGTATATTCGCAAATAAGATCGAAGCTCTTAAGGCTGAATATAAGTAAAAATGAAAAGAAAAGTTATATTTTTAGTCATGGCGCTGCTTATTTTAGCGGCGCTGTGCGTTTTATCATCTTGCTCGGATAAGGTGGATTACAATACTATACCCGAGGACCAATACATATATTTTTACGTGGACGGAAAGCTTCACGGCAAGGCGGTCGTCAAGGACGGTAAAGCCTATGATATCCCTCTTGATCCCATTAAGACGGGATACGAGTTTATGGGGTGGTATGGAAGTGACGACATGCTTTTTGACCCCGATAACGTTACTTTGAATAAGGATACCGTGACGAGTTTTCACGCGAAAATGCGTGATAAGTATAACGACGGAACGAGCTATGAATACTACCTTCTCGAGGACGGCACGTATCTTGCGATAATACCTCGCCTCGGTCCTGTTGAGGCGATAAAAATACCGAGCGAGAGAAACGGCATACCCGTAACGGCAGTCGGAAAACATCCCGATCTCTCTTATTCCGGCGCTCTTCGCGAGATAGTTATTCCCGAAGGAGTAACCAGGATAGAGGATAACACCTTCTCGGGCGCATTTAGCCTTGAAACGCTGACTCTTCCCGAAAGCCTTACGGCAATAGGAAAAAGAGCGTTTTTTGGCTGCTCGGCGCTTAAAAGCGTGGTTATTCCGGATAACGTAATTTCTATCGGAGACGAGGCTTTTTCAAATTGCACCTCGCTATCTGATGTTTCGATCTCGCCATCGGTAGCCTATATAGGCACGAATACCTTCTTGGGCTGCTCGTCTCTTTGGAAGATAATATGCCCCTCAAGGTGTAAGGCTGAGACCTGGAGCGATACGTGGAGCGGAGACAGAGCTGAGCACGCATCCTTTCTGACAACGGATGAGCCGATAACCGAAAACGAAGCCTATGACTATATGATCATAGACGGCGAAGCCAAGCTTACCAAATATAAATTAAAGGAAAAGAGCGTAGTCCTTCCCGAATATATAGACGAGCATTTCAGAGTCACCTCGGTCGGCGAAGGGGCATTCTCCGGAAGTGGGGTTGAGGAAATAAAGTATTCAGAGAACCTTTCTTCGCTGGACCCGGGAGCTTTTTCGGGCTGCAACTCACTTCGCAAGCTCGCCTTTACCTTCCTTGGCGGAGCTAAGGACGGCTCTAAAAAATACCATATAGGATATCTTTTCGGCGCAGATAATTATAATAAGGTATTTGATGCATCGGGATATGATAAGCTTGCAAGCTACGTACCGTCATCGCTCACCGAGATAGAGATCCTCGCTGATACGATAATCGAAAGAGCATTTTATAATTGCACATCTATCAAAAAGGTAATTCTTTCGGAAAACGTTAAAAGTATTATGAACTTTGCCTTTGACGGATGCTCGGGAATTGAAGAGGTTTACTCCGATAGCCTTGAGAATTGGGTTTCGCTGGGATTTTATTCCGAAACCTCGAATCCCGCATATTATGCCAAAACGCTTTATATCGGCGGAGATGCTATCACCTCGGATATGGTAGTTCCCGAAGGAATAACAGAGATAAGCTCTTACGCCTTCGCAGGCTTTGACTCTCTGACGTCGGTCACACTTCCCGATAGCATAGAAGCTATCGGCAGCGGAGTTTTTCGGGAGTGCGCTAATCTTAAAAGCGTAAAGCTCCCCGCATTCATCACAACGGTCTCGGGCAATCTTTTCCGCGAATGCTCGTCTCTTGCATCGGTAGAGCTGCCGTCTAAGGTAAGCCGGATAGAAGGATATGCATTTTATAAATGCGCGTCTCTTTCTTCGATTGCGCTGCCCGATTCGGTAAGAACTGTCGAAAACTACGCGTTCTCCGAAAGCGGCTTATCTCAGGTAGCCCTGAACGAGGGCTTGACGTCGATAGGATATTACTCATTTTCAAACTGCGAAGCGATCACCGAAATGAATATCCCGTTATCGGTGGAGGAGATCGGCTCGTATTCCTTTTACAGTTGCGATAGCCTCGCTTCCGTCCGCTTCGGTGATGGCGGCGCTTCCATGCTTAAGATCGTAGCCGATTACGCATTCCAATATTGTGATATGCTTCGCGAGATATCATTGCCTGAGGGCGCAGAGGATATCGGTCAGTCCGCGTTTTGCGACTGCAGAAGGCTTGTCTCTGTGACTGTTCCGAGTACGGTTAAAAAGATAGGAAGCTATGCGTTTGACGGTTGCATATCCTTGAACACGGTGTTCTTCAGCGCAAGCGAAGCCACCTTCGGCGACCTTGTCTTTAACGAGTGCTTTAATCTCGTTGAGATCGTCAACAATTCCGATCTCAAGCTTGAGCTCGGCTCAAATCAATACGCGTCCTTCGCCATTCGCGCGAAGCTTATACATACGGGCAGCGAGAGCCTTATTAAGACCGAAGGTGATTACAGATACTTCACTCTCGGCGGCAAGAATTACCTTTGCGGCTACGTCGGCACAGGGTCAGAGATTGCGCTTCCCGAAATGCTCGGCGGCGAAGGCTATGAAATACACGATTACGCCTTTTACCAAAGAAGCGATATCAAAAAAGTCACTATTCCGGGCACTGCCGAGAGGATAGGCGAGTACGCCTTCGGTTATTCGGGTATAGAGAGCGTTGATATCGGAGAGGGCGTGATCGATATCAAGGACGGTGCGTTCTACAGATGCTTAAAACTTACCTCGGTAAATCTGCCGAATGGGCTTAAGTATATAAAAAGAGACGCCTTTGCTTTATCCTCAGCCATTACCGAAATAGTAATACCCTCTACCGTTACCTTCGTTGGCAAATACGCCTTCAATCAATGCTCCTCGCTTAAGAGAATAGTATTTATAAATACCGAAAATTGGTATAGAACGGCGCTTAATCCTACCGATAGCGGATACAGTAAAAGCGGTACCGCGGCAGACGTTTCCGATCCCGGCGCCACCGCCGTGGCTATGCAGAACGCATACGTTAACTATAACTATCTCGTCCGTCAATAAAAATTTTCCCTTTTCTCCTTTTTTATGAATAAAGCCTGTGTTTTTTGTGGAAAATACAGTCAGTAATTCATAAGAAAGGAATCAGAAATGGAAAAGAAATTCAAATTCAGCGACAAAACGGCAGTATCTAAAATAGTTTATCTTACTGTCATTGCGATCCTATGCGTGAGCGCGATCGTAATAGGAATCGTAGCGTCAAATTCAAGAAAGAAGGCAGACGGAGCTATTCCGCCCGAGGATACCGGCTCGAATACGGACACCGAGAATCCGGGCGAAGACGAGAATAAGCCGGGCGATTCGCAGGGCGGCAGCAACGACTCAGCGGGCGGCGAAAGCAAGCCCGAGGTCAAGCTCACCTTTGTTTCTCCCGTTGTTGGAACAGTGATCAAGTCTCATAGCGCAACCGTCCCCGTTTTCTCCGTGACTCTTGATGAGTGGAGAATTCATACGGGACTCGATATTTCCGTTGAAGAAGGAGCAGAGGTTATGGCGGCGGCAGACGGAGAGGTCACCGCAGTCTATAACGATCCAATGCTCGGAAGGACTGTTGAAATCACTCACAGCGACACCCATAAGAGCTATTACTCCAATCTCGATAAGGACGGAGTTACCGTTGCCGTCGGAGATAAGCTTGAGGTGGGCGACGTTATCGGATGCGTCGGCGATAGCTCGATCTCGGAGCTTTGCGACGAGCCTCATCTTCATTTTGAAATGAAGGTATCCGGAGTTTCCGTCAACCCTCTTGATCACATAACCGAGGAGTCTAAGGAAGCATCGCTCGGTATCGTATCAGGGGAATAATGCGTTATTTTGCTAATAATAGTTAGCAAAATATAAGAAAAAGCGTCTCGCTGTCAGATCTCGGCGAGGCGCTTTTTACATTGAAGCACATTACTCGTTTTTGCGTTTGAAGGTCGCTATGAAAATAATAAATTTGCATATTGAATTTTTTTAACATATATGGTAAAATAGATTATAATTTTTTTCAAAATGAAAGGACAGTAAAAATGACGAACGTTGCTATACTCGGCTTCGGTGTTGTCGGCTCGGGAGTTGCGAAGCTGATCACCGATAATAAAAACGAGGTTTCTAAGCTTGGCGGAGACGATATCAATATCAAATACATTCTTGATCTCAGAGATTTTCCATCCTCGCCCTTTGCCGATAAGGTGATTCACGATTTTGATACTATTCTCAATGATCCCGAGATCGATACCGTAATGGAAGTCATGGGCGGCTCTCATCCTGCATACGAGTACACCATGGCGCTTCTCAAGGCGGGTAAGAACGTTATAACATCAAATAAAGAGGTAGTCGCTAATTTCGGAGATGAGTTTCTTCTCACGGCAAAGGAGCGCGGCGTAAGCTACCGCTTTGAGGCTGCGGTTGGCGGCGGTATCCCCGTTTTGTCTCCTATCATAAACTGCATTGGGCAGAATAAGGTGCTTGAGGTCAGAGGAATACTCAACGGCACAACGAATTATATTTTGACTGAAATGTTCACCAAGGGAAAAAGCTTTGCATCTGCTCTCTCCGATGCGCAGGAGAAGGGGTATGCTGAGAGAAATCCCGATGCGGACGTGCTTGGCACGGATGCCTGCCGTAAAATAGCGATCCTCACAGCCCTTGTTTCGGGCAAGCTTATTCCCACGGATAGCATTCATACGGAAGGTATCGTCAATATCCGCGAGAGCGACGTTGCTGCGGCTGAGGCATTCGGATGCACGATAAAGCTCGTCGGCAGAGGAATAGTCGGCGAAGATAAACCGCTTGCATTGGTATCGCCCTTTCTTATTCCGAAGGATATGCCGCTTTCTCAGGTCGCAGGCGTATACAATGCGGTTGAGGTCATAGCAGAGCCGCTTGGCAACGTTATGTTTTACGGTCAGGGCGCAGGCGCGGGAGCAACCGCATCTGCAGTCGTCGGAGACCTTATGCAGGTAATGTGCTCGGGTACTCATTGCCACGCTCCTGTATTTACGAAATTTGCAGATGTCATTGATTCGGCAGCTCTTACCTCTTGCTTCTACCTTGCCTTTGATAAAAATGATAGGGAAAAGGTATCCGCTGTCTTTGAGGGGGCGAAGACCGTAGAGAACGGCACAGAGATCGCAGTTCTTACCGCGGCGATGAGCGGCAAGGAGATTTCGGAAAAGCTCTCGGCAAATAGCCTTTCTCCGCTCTCCCGTATCAGATGTATTTTTTAATTTAAAGCTTAAAGGGCTTCGATAGGCAGGCGATCCTATCGGAGCCTTTTATTAACGTTGCCACTGTTATGAGTGTCATAAAAAATA
Organism: Clostridia bacterium; assembly: GCA_017462605.1. GTDB lineage: Bacteria > Bacillota > Clostridia > Oscillospirales > CAG-272 > UBA1740. The sequence continues at coordinate 10,620 of JAFTQV010000084.1, forward strand.
AGAAAGCATCAGTCATAGCTACGGTCAGCGGCGAAGATATAATAAGTCCTACCCAGAATGCGGCGAAGAAAAGCAGGAAGAATATAAGACCGCTTTTTTTGCCGAATAGAAAAGAGAATGAAAGCCGACCATAGTAATACCAGCAAAGCACCGTTGCAAGCGCAAAGGCTGTGACGCATAGGTAAAGACCGAAAGCGCCGATGCCGTGAGTATAGCTATCAAGAAGCGCTCCGAGGCAGGTAGCGGAAGAAGGGAGCTTGCCCTCGGGAAATCCCAAAAGTATAGTGAAAGCGGTAAGAGGGCAGAGGATCAGCGTATCGAAAACGACCTCAAATATACCGAATACCCCTGCGCGGAAATGATCTTCGCTCTCGCCCGAGGTATGAGAAAACGAGGACGTGCCGGCCCCAGCCTCGTTTGAAAGAAGACCTCTTGCGAAGCCTTCCTTTATCCCCGATGCGGCAATAGCTCCGCCTATGCCGCCTGCCGCCGCCTTGGGGCTTAAAGCCGAGGAAATAACGAAAGAAACGACCGAAGGCAGCTTATCTATATTGGGAATTATCACGAAAAGGCAGAGAACGGTATAAAAAAGGGAAGCGAAAGGAATTATAAAGGAGACGGCTTTTCTGATACCCTTTTTTCCGAATATGCATACAATGGGAGCTATAAAGGCTATCGGCAGGATAAGAAAAAGAGTATTGATATTGCCTACCCCCTCGGCGCATTCTCTTATCGCCTCAGATTGCAAAGACGCGCCCATTGAAAGCGCGAGAAGCGCGGCAAGCGCGGAATATACTATTGCCGGATATTTCCCGAGATGTCTCTTTATCGCGCCAATCATTCCCATACCCTCGCCCGAGTCGAATGAGAGAGCGACCTCGCAGTATTTTAAGGGCGCGGAGAAAACCGCCGAGACCATAAGCCAAAAAACGCTGCCCGCGCCGCCGAGAGAAAGACCTATCGTCACGCCCACGATATTTCCTACGCCGAGCGTACCGGAAAGAGCAAGAAGGAGCGATATCACGCTATCAGATAGCGAGCTTCCCGAAAGCGCTCGGCGCAAGGTCTTTATAGGGTGAAGAATAAAAAAAGCCCTAAGACGGAAAAGAAAATAGCCGCCCGAAAGCAATATAACGATAGGTAAAGCAAAAGCATACGACATAAAAAAAGCCCTCCGCAGAATAATATGCGAAGGGCTTTAAATTTATAATTTAAAAAATGAATTTTATAATGAAGAACGCAACTGCTCCAACGATAGCAAGCCCCATTATCCAGGAAATTACCGTGTCAACGATCCTTGCCCGCTTAGCCTCTGCCTCGTCGAGCGCACGGTCCTCTTCGGTCTCAAGCATATCTTCGGGGATCTCGTAATCCTCGGTGGGCTCATCGTCAAGCGAGAAATCATATTCTCCCGCCTCGATCTTTTCGCATCTTTCCTTAGCTGTGGCGACTATTTTTCCGACCTCGTTGATGACGGAAATATCATCGTTGTTGGCATCGACGAGAGCCTTACCAAGCTCGTCTATCGCAGCCTTGATGTCATCGGGATCCTTCTCCTTCGTAGCTCGCTCCGCCTTATCGGAGCAACCGTCGCAAAGGCATCTCGGGATACCCGCTCCGCTCATATAAAGTATAGGTGCGGTCTCGGGGTTCAATTCAGCGCCGCATATACAGCATTTTGCACTCATTACTTTTTCTCTCCTTTTGCATTGATCTCGCCGCGGATGCCCGCTCTGAAATACGCGAGGTATTCCTCTCTTAATACTCGTCTTTCCTCGCTCTCCTCGGTGGTGAGAGGGCGCTGCTTGGCAATTCTGCCAAGCTCGTTTATCCTGTCTATCTTTTTCTTATCCATATCGTTTTCCTTTTTAAAGTAGGGTTCTACAATATTATACACGGCAGAAAAGAATTTGTCAAGGAATATTGACTTTTCTTTTATATTAGTATATAATAATTTAGATAAATATAATGCGGAGGTATGCGCGTATGTTAAAAATATCGCTCGCGGGCGATCTCGGAAGCGGAAAAAGCACCGTTTCCAAAATATTGATAGAAAGACTCGGCGCGGAGTATTATTCAACAGGAAGAGTCGTTCGAGACATTGCCGAAAAGAGAGGAATGACGGTGGTTGAGCTTAACCGGTATATGGAGACTCACCCCGAAATAGATCACGAGATAGATGACGGTCTTGTGGCTCTTTCCGATTCGGACAAGTCCTTGATAATCGATTCGAGAATGGCTTGGCACTTCACAAGGAATACCTTCAAGGTATATCTTTCGACCGATATTGAGACGAGCGCTCTCAGAATAATGGGCGCAAACCGCAAGGGCGAGCATTCCGCAACTCTTGAAGAGACGATCGCTTCAACGGTAGCGCGCCGCGAGAGTGAGAAGAAAAGATATTTTCAGCAGTACGGAGTTCATATTAAGGACCTTTCCAACTACGATCTTGTTGTGGACACGACTTATGCTACTCCCGAAGAGATAGCTGAGCGCATAATCGTGTCTGCTATGGATTGGCAGGAAGGGAAGACTTCTTCCGTAAATCTTTACATATCTCCCGAGCGCCTTCTTTATCCCGATGAGGAAGCGGATATGATGCTCTCGAGCGATCTTTCGGGTCAGCTTGAAGGGGGGGTTGCTATCCCAAGTCCCATAGTAACCGAGAGAAACGGAGACTTCTATCTTATCGGCAATGAGACGAGCGCTATCGCATATTCGCTTAATATGGCGACCTTTATCCCCGCAATACTTAAGGATGCTCCCATACCCGAGGGAGACTTCGTTAAAATGAAAAATTCACTTTGAGGTAAAATAAAATGTTAAAGCTAAAGAAAAAGACGGCAGCTCTGCTTGCCGATTCGGTAAAAGAATGCTTCGGAGAGGGACTTCTTTCCGAGGGTGAGATATTCGAGATGCTTGAGTATCCCCCCGATAAGTCAATGGGAGACATTGCGCTTCCTTGCTTCAAGCTTTCAAAGAGCCTTCGTAAGGCTCCCCCTATGATCGCATCGGCGCTTGCCGAAGCGGTGAAGTGCGAGGAATTCTCCGAGATTAAGGCTCTCGGCGGATACCTTAACTTCAAAATAGACCCCACCGCATTTGCGTCGCGCGTTGTTTCGGACGTGCTTTCCGCAGGCGAAAAATACGGCTCGGACGGCTCGGGCGAGGGTAAGACCGTCGTTCTTGACTATTCCTCTCCCAACGTTGCAAAGCCCTTCCATATAGGTCACCTCGGCACCACCGTTATAGGTCACTCCTTGAAGCTCCTTCACGAGTTTATGGGATACAAGTGCATAGGCATCAACTATCTCGGAGACTGGGGCACTCAGTTCGGTAAGCTTATCGTCGCTTATAAGAAATGGGGAAGCCGCAAGACCGTTGAAGAGGGCGGAGTAGACGAGCTGGTCAAGCTCTATGTCCGTATCAATAATGAAATAAAGAGAGAGGAAGAGGAGTCGAAGGCGACCTCAGCCGACGGAAAGGGTCATTCTCCTCTTGCGGACGAGGCAAGAGCCGAGTTCTCGAAGCTCGAGCATAACGATGAAGAAAATATGGAGCTTTGGCGCTGGTTCGTTTCCGTAAGCTTCGTGGAGTACGAAAGCACCTATAAGCTTCTCGGAATAGATTTCGATAGCTATCTCGGCGAGTCCTTCTATACCGATAAGATGCCCGCACAGGTTGAGAAGCTCCGCAATATGGGACTTCTTAAGATAGATGACGGAGCATCGATAGTAGATCTTTCCGAATACAATATGCCCCCCTGCCTTATCCTTAAAAGAGACGGCACGACCCTCTATCCCACAAGAGATATAGCGGCTGCGGTATACCGCAAGGGCGAATATAAATTCGATAAGGCTATATACGTGACAAGCTCTCAGCAGTCCCTGCACTTCGCTCAGTGGTTCAAGGTAGTTGAGCTTATGGGCTACGATTGGTTCGATCAGCTCGTTCACGTCCCGTACGGAACGGTAAGCATCAACGGAGCGAAGCTCGCAACGAGGACGGGTAACGTTATACTTCTTCGCGACCTATTTGACGAGGCTATAAAAAGAGTATACGATATCACCAAGGAAAAGCACCCCGACGAGGCAGAGTGCCGCGAGATATCCGAGAAGGTCGGCGTTGGAGCTGTCATCTTCTATTATCTTTACAACAACAGGATAAGAGACATAAACTTCGTTATGGAAGAGGCTCTTTCCTTCGACGGAAATACAGGTCCTTACGCTCAGTATACCTATGCGCGTACATGCTCTATTCTTGAAAAGGCGGGAAGCCAAGGAAAGATGACCGATGCGCCTCTTTCCGAGCCTGAGGCAGAGCTTGCCAAGACTCTTTCGGTATTCCCCGAGAGGATCAGATCTGCCGTTCAGGATTATGAGCCAAGCGTTGTAACGAGATATATCATCGAGCTTTGCACCTCGTTCAACAGATTTTATCACGATTGCAAGATAGCCTCATGCGAGGACGAGGATCTTCGTTCGAGCCGTCTTGCTCTTACCGCCGCAACGGGAAGAGTGCTTAAGACCGCGCTCGGACTCGTATGCATGAAGGCGCCCGAAAAGATTTAAATTTAAAGGAGAATATAAAAATGTCAGGACATTCAAAATGGAACAATATTAAGCACAAGAAGGAAAAATCCGACGCCGCTAAGGCGAAGATCTTTACTAAGATCGGTAAGGAAATGGCTGTCGCTATCAAGGCGGGCGGCCCCGATCCGAATAACAACAGCAAGCTTCGCGACCTTATCGCAAAGGCTAAGGCAAACAACGTGCCCAACGATAATATTCAGCGTACAATAAAGAAGTTTACGGATAATAGCGATATCAACTACGAGGAGATCACCTACGAGGGCTACGGTCCTTCGGGAGTTGCTATTATCGTTGAGACCTCTACCGATAATAGAAACCGTACGGCGGGCAACGTTCGCGCTTGGTTCAGCAAGTACGGCGGAAACCTCGGTCAGACGGGATGCGTATCCTTTATGTTTGAGGAGAAGGGCGTTATCACCATTATGGACGAGGACGGTGAGATAGACGAGGATAAGATCATGGAAGATGCTCTCGAGTGCGGAGCTGAGGATATCAGATGCGAAGAGGGCGAGTTCACGATTTATACCTCTACCGCAGATCTTGACGCTGTTCGCGACGCAATTATCGCTCTCGGATATAAGATAGATACCGCGGACGTTGCTAAGGTTCCCTCAACCTACGTTGATCTTACAAGCGACGATGACGTTGAGAATATGGAGAAGATGCTCGATAAGTTCAACGAGGACGAGGACGTCAACGCGGTTTACCATAACTGGAATAATTAACTCTTCTATTTTAAATGAATTAAAGCTCATCCGAGCTTAAGAAAGGGTAGGATATGCTGCAAATAAAAGACGGAGTTTTGATAAGCTGTACGGATAAAAGAGTCCGTAGCGTTGAAATACCTGACGGTGTCAGAATAATAGAAGAGGGAGCATTCTCGGGATGCTCAGATCTTTCGAGCATTACCTTCCCCTTCAGCGTTCGGATCATATGCGAAAATGCATTCAGCTACTGCACGAGCCTTGAGGAGCTGGATCTTATGCCGGGTCTTGTTCAAATTGAAGACAAGGCGTTTTTCGGCTGCACAAGGCTTCAGTACGCAACTATTCCGGATACTGTCAAGTGGGTTGGCAAGCAAGCGTTTTTCGGTTGCGATAATTTGATCCACATAATCGTTCCAAAGCATCTTAAGCTTAAGGCTAAGGATTTTCTGCCCAAAGTCGGACCTTTTTACAAAGCAAGAATAACCTTTATGTGAAATGCAAAATGTAAAATGCAAAATGCAAAGAGCAAAATGTAAATTACAATAAGGTCTGTAGGGGAGGGGCTTGCTCCTCCCGGAATGAAAAACGAAAGGAAATAAATCTATGGCAACAAGAATGATCTGCGAGACCTGCGGCGGCGAGCTTAATATTGCAGCCGACGGACTAAGCAGAAAATGCCCATATTGCCGCAATACGTATTATTTCAAGGAAGAGAAGAGCGAAGCTCTCACTCTTGCCTTGAACCGCGCGAGAGGTCATAGACTCTCCTGCGACTTTCACGAGGCGATAAAGGAATATAAGCTTGTTCTCGATGAGTACCCTAATGATGCCGAGGCGCATTTCGGTATGCTTCTTTCGACATACGGAATAGAGTTCGTTGAGGATAGAAGAACGGGCAGATTCATTCCAACATGCCATAGATTCGTGGACCGTGACGTGCTTTCAAGCGAAAGCTACCTTTGTGCCATTGCCAACGCATCGGAGGAACAGAAGACAAGATACCGCACGGCAGCAGAGGAGATTGCAAGGCTTCAAAGAGGCATCAAGACAAAGCTTGAAAACGAAGAACCATATGATGTTTTTATATCGTTCAAATCGAAAGACAAAAATGGAATTGCCACTGAGGATTTAAAGATCGCTCACGATATTTACGTCGAGCTTGAGAAAAAGGGCATTAAGACATTCTTTTCGGAGGTCACGCTTTGTGACCGTATCGGCGATGAATACGAGCCTATAATATATCGAGCGCTATACAGCTGTAAATTTTTCATTCTCGTTGCAACCGAGGAGAGCTATGTAAACGCGCCTTGGGTAAAGAATGAGTGGACGAGATTTGAGGATAGAATTGCAGAAGAAGGACTTTCGGGAGCATCCTGCGCGGTATTCCGCGGGATCAGCCCATACGTTCTTCCCCGCGCATTCCAAAATCAAGGTATCGACCTTGAAAAGCACCCATTTGACTATGCGACAACGGCGGCTGACAGTATAGAGAGAAAAATCCGCTCGACCGACTCCGCAAAGGAAATGGACGAGCTGCGCCGCCAGGTTGAGGAGCTGAAAAAGCAGGTCGCGGGCGGTAATGTTCAGACCCCGAAAAAGCCGATAGTTCCCGACCCTATCGCCGAAACTCCGAAGCCTGCGGATCCCACGACGTCGTACGACGCTATGGCAGAATTTGAGAAGATCTGCGAGGTAAAGGACGGAGTTCTGGTCAAGTGTAAGAATAAAAATGTAAATGAAATAGTTATTCCTTACGGTATTAAAGCAATTGGTAAACATGCGTTTTATTTATGCAAAAATCTTACAAGCGTGGCAATAGGAAACAGCGTTACAAGCATCGGAGACGGAGCGTTCTACAGCTGCGAAAGCCTTACAAGCGTGACGATTCCAAATAGCGTCACAAGCATCGAAGAATCCGCATTCTCGGGTTGCAAAAGCCTTACCAGTGTGACTATTCCGAATAGCGTCACAAGCATCGGAGATAGAGCGTTCGGCAGCTGCGAAAGCCTTACAAGCGTAACGATTCCGAATAGCGTTACAAGCATCGGAAAATCCGCATTCTCGGGTTGCGAAAGCCTTACAAGTGTAACGATTCCAAATAGCGTTACAAGCATCGGAGATTTTGCATTCGACTTATGCTACAAACTTGTTGAGGTCATAAACAAATCGTCGCTTAATATTCAGGC
>JAFTQV010000085.1 GCA_017462605.1 Clostridia bacterium
CTTCGTCAGCATAACGAGAGCGGAGGTAGCTCCCGATCTCAATTACGCAACCGTCTATTTCTCCTGCATAGGAGATTCCGCCGAGGCAGGCGAGGGGCTTAAAAAATGCACGGGAATGCTGAGGCACTATCTCGCAGTCAATCTCAATCTCAGAATAACCCCTGAGCTTGCCTTCGTCAAGGACGGCTCTATCGAGCACGGAGCTAAGATCGCAAGAATTCTCGAAGAGATCAACAGTAAGAAGGAAGAGTCGTGATGAGCGGGATTAAAGAGCTTGGGGTAAGGGAGTGCGCCGAGAGAATTCTCGGGCTGGATCGCCCCGTAGTCGTTATGCACGTCAGACCGGACGGAGATACCGTTGGCTCTGCGGCGGCGCTCATGGCTATACTTCATAAGCTTGGAAAGGCGCCGCTTTACGCATGCTCTGATCCTATTCCCGAAAGGCTCGAGTTTCTCCTTAAGGATTACAGAGAGGCTTATCACTACGAGCTTTCAAATTCAACGATAGTAACAGTCGATATACCCACGAGGGAGCAGATAGGCGAGCTTTACGATTATCTGCCGGGTGTCTCTCTTATGATAGACCACCACGATATCGGAACTCCCTTTGCGGACAACTATATAATCCCCGGCGCATCGAGCGCGGGCGAGGTGCTTATGACCGTCCTCGAGGAGCTTATAGAAATGGGAGCGGTCAAGCTTACCGAGGATATAGCGTATCCTCTTTATGCGGCGATCAGCTCGGATACGGGCTGCTTCCGCTATTCAAACGCAACGCCCGATACCTTAAGAAGAAGCGCGTCTCTTATCGAGTGCGGAATAGATTACCCCGATATAAATCACCGCCTGTTCAACAGTAAGACGCCGCGCCAGATACGCGCCGAGAGCTTCGTTGCCGAGAGGGTCAGAACCGAGCTTGACGGCAGGGTTTCGTACGCCACCGTCACTAAGAGGGACAGGCAGTCCGAGGGCGCGCTGCTTGAGCATTTCGATACGGCGATAGACGTTGTGCGCTCGGTGGAGAATGCGGAGATATCCTTCGTCATCAAGGAGATGGACAATGGGGACTTCAAGGCTTCTTTAAGATCCACGGGTAAGGACGTAGCCTGTGTTGCGGCTGCGTTTGGCGGCGGCGGTCATATCAGAGCCGCAGGCTGCACAGTCAAGGCAAAAAATATAGATGATGCTGCTCGCATCATGCTTCAGGAAATAGAAAAAATACATTATCCGAAGGGAGAACAAGAATGATGAAACCTGTAAGAAAGGCAATAATTCCCGCCGCGGGACTTGGCACGAGAATGCTTCCTATATCTCACGCGGTACCCAAGGAGATGCTTCCTATCGTGGATCTTCCCGCTATATACCACCTTGTTGAAGAGGCGGCGGCGAGCGGAATTACCGAAATACTTATTATTACCAACAGAGATAAGGACGCAATGGAAGACTTCTTCGATCTCAGCCCCGAATATGAGAGCGCGCTTTTGGCAAAGGGCAGAACGGAAGAGGCGGAAAAGATCAGGCGTATCGCAAATATGGCAAACGTTTATTTCCTTCGCCAGAAGGAAGCTAAGGGCCTTGGCCACGCGGTCGGCAGAGCCAAAAGCTTCGTCTCTGACGAGCCCTTCGTCGTTCTTTACGGCGACGATATAATCTTCTCGGAAACTCCCGTTTGCCGCCAGCTTATCGACGTTTACGAAAAATACGGCAAGGCGTGCGTTGGCGTCAAGCCTGTCGCGCCCGAGCTTCTTACCAAATACTGCTCGCTTAAGGTCGATGCGGTTTTTGGCAGAGATGACCTCTATACCTGCGACGATATGATAGAAAAGCCGAAGAAGGGCGAGGAGTTTTCAAATCTCTCCATTCTCGGAAGAGTGCTTCTCACTCCCGAGGTGTTTGATATCATAGACGCTCTTACTCCCGGCGCGGGCGGAGAATATCAGCTCACGGACGCCATGGCGAAAATGGCAAGAGAGGGCGGAATATACGCTCTTGAATTCGAGGGAGACAGATACGATATGGGCTCAAAGCTCGGATTTCTGACTGCGAATATAGTCAAAGGGCTTACCCACCCCGAGACGGCAGAGGGACTTCGCAGCTTTATCAAGGATCTGGCAGGTAAGCTTTAATGAATATAAGGCGCGCCGTACCGGACGATGCGCCCGCGATCGCGGAGCTTGAATGCGAGATATTCAGCGATCCTTGGGGCGTTAAGGATATCTTTTCATATATTTCGGTCACGGGGAGCATGTGCTTCGTTGCCACGTCGGACGAGGGGGAGCTTCTCTCTTATCTCATAGGCAGAGTAATAGCTCCCGAGGGAGAGATATACAGACTTGCGACCAGACCAGAAAAGCGCCGCCGCGGCATAGCGTACAGGCTGCTTGATTTTGCTGCAAAGACCTCGCGCGGCGTGGGTCTCGAATGCTTGTTTTTGGAAGTAAGAAGTAAAAATATACCCGCAAGAAATCTTTACCGCTCGTACGGATTTCGCGAGATGGGTGAAAGAAAGAATTATTATAAGGATCCTACCGATGACGCCATAGTTATGGTCAGAGCGCATTCGGCGGATCTTATCTGAGGAAAAACTGATGAATATATTAGCCTTTGAAAGCTCCTGTGATGAGACGAGCGCTGCCGTCGTTTGCTATGACGGCGAAGGGTTTATAATAAAATCGAATATTATCGCGTCTCAGGTCGAGACTCATAAGCTTTACGGCGGAGTAGTTCCCGAGATCGCAAGCAGAGCGCACGTTGAGGCGATAAGCCCCATAACCTACGAGGCGCTTGAAAAGTCGGGGCTTCTGCTTTCCGATATAGACCTCGTTGCCGTGACCTCTAACCCGGGGCTTATCGGCGCGCTTCTCGTCGGAGTTAATTTCGCCAAGGCGCTCGCGGTGTCAAATAGCATTCCGCTTGTCGCCGTTGACCATATCAAGGGTCACATCGCCTCTTCCTTTCTCTCGGAGGATGCGCCGAAGCCGCCCTTTATCGCTCTCGTCGTCTCGGGGGGGCACACCGCTATATATAAAATGGAAAGCTATACCGATATAAAGCTTATCGGGACAACGAGGGATGACGCGATAGGCGAATCCTTCGATAAAATAGGAAGAATGATAGGAATTGAATACCCCGCAGGCAGAGGCTTTGACGAGCTTTCGGCAAAGGGCTTTGAAAGAGCTGTCGGACTCTCTTCGGGATATTTCAAAAGATATAAAGCATCGGATGCGCATAAGGATGCTTCAATGCAGCTGCCAAGCCCCGCCCTGAAGGACGGAAGCCTTGACTTTTCCTTCTCGGGTCTTAAGACCGCCGCTATAAATCTTTTGCACAGATTTGAGCAGAGGGGCGAGAAGATAGACCGCGAGCTTTTTGCCGCGAGATATACCTATGAGGCGGTTGAGGCTGTCGCTATGAAGATAGGCTCAGCGCTCCTTTCGAATGAGGACTGCGATCTTGTTGTCGCAGGGGGAGTTGCGGCGAATTCGCATCTGAGAGCAAGACTTTCTGAGGTCGCGGCAAAATACGGAAGAAAAATATTTATACCGCCCGTCTCTCTTTGCGGAGACAATGCGGCAATGATAGCCGCATCGGGGTATTACGAATATCAGAAAGGAAATATTGCCCGAAGCTCGCTGAATGCAAGCGCGCTTGACTCGGTGGTTTAGGAGAGCATATGGAAAGTATTGATAAGATAAAGGGAATATATGAAAAGAAAGCTGCCGAGAGCGATAAGACCGAGGTATCAAATGCGGTAATACGCAGACTCCCAAGATATCACAGGTATCTCGGAGAGCTTATCAAGGAAGGCAGGCTCAGAATATCGAGCGCGGAGCTTTCGAAAATAATGGGAGTTACCGCCTCTCAGATCAGGCAGGACTTCAATTGCTTCGGCGGCTTCGGTCAGCAGGGCTACGGCTATAACGTCAAGTATCTTCACGCAAAGATAGGCGAGCTTCTCGGAATGGCAGAGGGCTACCGCGCCGTCATCGTCGGTCTCGGAAACCTCGGCAAGGCTCTTGCCACCACTCATATGTTTGAGCGCAGAGGCGTTGAGGTAGTCGCGCTTTTTGACGTCAAGCCCGAGCTTGTGGGCACGGATTACAATGGATTTCACGTTTATCACACCGATAAGCTTTTTGACTTCTGCCGTGAAAACAATATACATATAGGAGTTCTTACCGTACCGAAGGAATCCGCGGAAAAGGTCGCCATGACTCTTTCCGAGGCGGGCGTCAAGGGGCTTTGGAACTTTGCGAATATGGAGCTTACCGTCAAGGATAGCAACGTAATAGTGCAGAACGTGCATCTCGGAGATTCGCTTATGACTCTTTGCTTCGGAGTCAAGAGCGGTAAGGAAAAGGGAATTTTCGATGACCAGATATAATTATACCTTCACGGGTAAAAAAATAAGCGAAACGGCTGAATTCTCCGAGGCGAGCGCATCCGAGCTTAAGATACTTATGGCTCTGATCGATCTTTCGGGAGAGGCAACGGACGAAGAGCTTATGCAAAAATGCGATACCTCAAAGTCGAGAGTCTCGGCGGCGATAGCGCTATGGGAAGAGTCGGGAGTTATAAAGCTTTTGCAAGAGGGCGAGTCGGCTTTGCCGTACGGCAACCGTATAACCGAGGAATTCCCCCGAAGCTTTTCGCTTCATGATGATACAGAGACGAAGGCTGTTGAGATCGCGCGCACGATAAGAAACGCGGGGCTTGCAAGCCTCTTTGACGAATGCGCGGCGCTTCTCGGAAAGCCTATGCTCAGCCCCTCGGAGATCAGATGCCTCGCGGAGCTTTCATCTCAGTATAAGCTCTCAGACGAATACATAGCTATGCTTGCCGCTCATCTTTCGGATAAGGGCGGATTTACCGTCCGCCAGCTGGCAAACAGAGCGATAAAGCTTTCGTCAGACGGTATCACCTCGCCCGAAGAGCTTAAAACCTATATTTCCGAGAAGGAATCGCGCGGAAATATGTATATGGAATACCGCAGACTTCTCGGTATTTACGATAGAGCCTTATCGCCCACGGAGAAAAAGTATTTTGAAAAATGGAGCAATGAATACCTTTTCGGCACAGAGATCGTCGGTCTTGCTTACGATATTTCGATACTCAACACCTCAAAGCGAAGCCTGAAGTATATGGATACTCTTCTTCTTGATTGGAAGGAAAACGGCTGCAAGAAGCTCGCTGACTGCGAGAAGCGATACGAGGCGGCAAAGGCTGAGCGCGCGGCAGAGATCGCGAAGGAAGAGAAGAAGCCGAAGCAGGGCGGCTCGTATCAGAAGAAGCCCAAGGACAAGGAAAGATTCGGAGATTTTGACCCCGAGGAAGCAATGAGACGCGCGATCGAAAGGTCCTTCGGACCTAAAAAGTCGGATACAGAAGGCTCTCAATCATAAAGGAGGAACTCTTGATGTACAGCTATGAAAATAATAATAAGGTAAGAGCGATAATTGAAGCGCGCAGGCAGGATGCGCGCAGCCTTTCCGAGGCAAGATCGCTTGAGGTGAGAGCGCTTTCTCCCGAGATAGCCGAAATAGACGAGGAGCTTCGCCTGACTGCGCCCAAGATCTTAAGAGCCGCTTGCGCGGGCGAGGATATAACCCCCATTAAAGAGAGAAATCAGCTTCTTCTGAAGAAGAGAAGAGAGCTTATCGTCAGCCTTGGATTTCCCGAGGATTATACCGATATAAAATATACCTGCCCCAAGTGCAGCGATATCGGATTTACCCCCGATACCAAGATATGCACCTGCTATAAGAGCCTTCTTATAACCGAGAATATAAAGTCCTCGGGCATAGGCAAGCTCATCGAGGAGCAGTCGTTTGAAAATTTCAGCTTTGACGTTTATAAGGACTCCCCCGAAAATTTTGAAAGAATGAAGGCGGTTTTTGAAAAAGCAAAGACCTTTGCTGAGGAATTTGGCAGAGTCAAGGGCAAAAATCTCCTTATGATAGGCAATACGGGCACGGGTAAGACCCATATTTCGACTTCCATAGCGAAGGTCGTTATCGAAAAGGGCTACGACGTGCTGTATGACAGCGTTTCGAATATAATCAGCGCCTTTGAGGACGATAAGTTCAGAGGCGGATACAGCTCGGGCGAGCCCAAGGCAGATAAATATCTTGAGTGCGACCTGCTTATCGTTGACGATCTTGGAACGGAGTTTTTAACTCAGTTTACCGTTTCCTGCCTATACAATCTTTTCACAACGAGAAAAAATCGCGGGCTTTCCACCGTGATCTCAACCAATCTCAATGCAAAGCAGCTTCTTGAGAAGTATGAGGACAGAATATATTCCCGAATAGTCGGCATAGATTACGAGCTTCTTGCATTTGTGGGCAAGGATAATAGGCTGAGCTAGTCGGATATATATGCAATTTAAGAATAGGAGGACTTGTGTATGAATATTCTGCATATGAAATACGCGGTCGAGGTTGCAAGGCTCGGATCGCTGAATAAAGCGGCGGAGGCACTGATGATAGCGCAACCCAATATCAGCCGTTCTATCAAGGAGCTTGAAGCCGATCTTGGCATTACCATATTTCAGCGCAGCGCTAAGGGAATGGTCTTGACCCCGGATGGCGAGGAGTTTATTGATTATGCCCGTGATATTCTTCACCGCATCGATAAGATCGAGCATTCCTACCGTGACGGCTCTCATAAAAAGCGCAAATTTTCGATATCGGTTCCGCGTGCTTGCTATATATCTGCCGCTATGGCAGAGTTTTCTAAAAGCATCGGAGATGCTCCGATAGAAATATATTATAAGGAAACAAACTCAAAAAAGACCATAAAAAAGCTTCTCGAAAACGAATACAAGCTCGGAATCATTCGTTACTCGGATAATTATGACAAGTATTATAAGGATATGCTTGAGGAAAAAGGACTTTCTTACGAGCTTGTGGCAGAGTTCTCATACGTTCTTCTCATGAGTAAAAATAATCCTCTCGCCGAAAAGGAAACGATCACTTACGAAGATCTTTCGGATTATATCGAGATCGCGCACGCAGATCCTTACGTTCCTACGCTTTCTATGTCCAAGGTATTCCGTGAGGAGCTGCCTGATAAGATAGATCGAAGAATATTCGTATTTGAAAGGGCAAGTCAGTTTGATCTGCTTTCCGAGAATCACAGAACGTTTATGTGGGTATCGCCGGCTTCGCAGCAGATACTCGATAGATATGATCTTGTTCAGCGCGTGTGCGAGGGTAATAAAAAGGTATATAGAGACGTTCTTATCTATCATAAAGGATATAAGCTGACAAAGCTTGATAAGGATTTCATTACCGTGCTTTGCAATACAAAAAGGAAATTTATTAAGTAAATACCTAACAGCTCAAAAACAGGTGACCGATATGATGGTACGCCCCGACTTTGCACCATTACGAAAAGTACAATTACATAGAAAAAGTAAGCAGTTTTGTCAAATTGATGAAACTGCTTGTTTTGTGCGCTCGGCACGCGTTACAACTTGGCGGTGGAAGTCCGCTACAGGCTTGGCAGTAGGAACTGTTAGCTGAGGGCAAGGGCGTCCGTCGTGAGGCGGAGTCTGAAGGAAGCCTA
>JAFTQV010000086.1 GCA_017462605.1 Clostridia bacterium
CAATTCATGAAAGCTTGCTTTCAATTCATGACACAGCGTGTCAATTCATGCGCTTAGGCAATTCATCTCAAGATCAGCGAGCCTCGCGTAAAGGCTTCCTCCGGGAGGAAGCTCCCGACGGAGTCGGGTGAAGGAGAGTGCGTGCGGTTTTCTTTTTGAAGCCGCTACATTAAGATAACGAATGCCTTCGCAGGCTCCTTCCGTCATTTTCTTCCGAAAATGCCACCTTCCTCTCGGAGGAAGGCTTTATAATATCACGTCACCGAAGGTGACATATCGAGCCTTTCGAAAGAAAGGCATATCGAATCGAGCAAAGCGAGATATATCGAATTCATCTTTCGTGAATGAATTTCGCGAAAGTGAATATATCGACTCACCGAAGGTGACATTTAATGCCCGAAGGGCAATTCATGAAAGCTTGCTTTCAATTCATGACACAGCGTGTCAATTCATGCGCTTAGGCAATTCATCGCGAGCAAAGCGAGACATATTATTGCGTTTCCTTCGCGAGACTTGCATTTCTGCATATCGGCTTGAATTTGCAGTATTTGCACGCAGATGCCTTGCCGCCCTTTTCGAGAAGGGGAGTCGCCGCGATATTTCCGCTGAGTATATCATCGCACTTTTCGGTAACGACCCTTTCCATTGTCTCGTTGATCTCATCCCAGCCCTCGGGCGTGTATAGCTTCGCCGCGCTCCTTGAATCGGGGTCTCCGTCCTTTTTGAATTTAATGGGGATGAATGCCGAGTTCATTGCGCTGAGGCTGACGGGGTCGTAGAGCAGCATGCCCTCTCGCTCCTGGCTCTTTTTCGCGATCTCTCTTGCCGTATCGGGAGAGTTGCGAGAGATCTTGGGAGAGACTACGCTCGCCTTGACGTATATGACTCCCGCAGGTATAAGATCGCCCTCGGGATCAACGCCTATTCTTTCACGGAAGCTTGCCTTTTTTGACTCAGTAACCGCTTTTAAGTAAAGAAACATTTGCAAATTCTTGCCTTCTGCAATATCGTCGGGCGAGAATTTTTTTGCGCCTGTCTTGTAATCCACGACTCTGACGTAGACGTCTCCATCGCTTTCAAAGGTATCCACTCTGTCTATCTTTCCGGCAAAGTAAACGCGCCTGCCGTCATCCGTCTTAAAGACCGATGGCTCGGGGGAGTCGGGCGAATATTTATCTATATCAAGCTCGAAGAATATCGGCTCGTATTCGCAGTCGGAGAATTCGTCCGCAAGCGAGTCTATCACAGGGCGTGAGGCTCTGCAAAGATTGTCAAGCGTGGACTTAAGGCGCGCGGGGGTTGAATCCATTCCCGCGAAAGCTTCGTTTATATAGTCGGTCGCGACCTTTCTTATAAGCTCGTCCTTCTCGCCGTCCGTTATCTCGCTGATATGAGAGCCTCTTTTCTTAAGTTCCGAGAAGAAGCATTCGAGAATGGAATGCACGAAGGTTCCTATATTCCTGTTGTCAAAATCCACTCTGTCATCAGTGCCGAGCTTAAGATTGACGTCGCAGAAGTAGGAGAGCGGGCAGCCGATATATTTTTCAAGCTTCGTCTGGTCCATACGGACGGTCTTATCGTAAAGCGAGTCGAGCGCTTCCTTGCCAAGCCTCAGCCCCGTATTTTTTATCGGGCGGTTGCTTATATTCAGCTTTTCTCCGAGTCCTATATCCTTAAGAGCCTCGGTAAGGCTTGTATCCTGCCCAAGCGTTCTGAGATGCTCAATGGCGTATTCCGAGGAGTAAGCTCTCTCTCTTCCCGAAAGCTCCGAGGTCTTTTTCACCTTGATAGCTCCGCCCGAAAGCGAGACTATCCTTGCGATAGCGTCCGAGGGGCGAAGGGCGGTAAAAGAGGTATCCTCGGCAGAGTACGTGACCGTTACACTCTCCGAAGCGAAGGATAAGGCTCTCTGGTAATAATAAAGCTCCCTTGCGCTTCTCAGGTCGGTATCTGCCTCTATCGCAAGACCCGCATCCGAAAGCGCCTTCTTTTCGGCATCGGTGAAATATGAGTCGTCATCCACCGAGGCAGGGAATTCTCCCGCAGCAGAGCCAATAACGTAAATATGCCGCTTGCCGTACATTCTTGAGGTAGCCGCGCTGCCCGCCTGGACCTGCTCGGCAAATGCGGGTATCCTTCCGATATCCGCCTCGGAGAAGGTTATGGAAAGAAGATTTGCGAAAGTGTCAAGGCTGACCCTGATGTCACCCGTGACCTCTGAGAGCGAGTCGAGCGAGTCGCATATCATTTTCCAGAGCTTGCCGATAGCTGCGCCGCTATCGCTTTCCGTCAGAGCGGTCGCTTCCTCGCTCTTTATCCGAAGCTGCCTCTCAATATCGAGAGAGACGAGGAATGAGACGAGAGCCTCAGCGTATTCTCTGACCGTCCTTTCGCCCGAAAGCTCCCCTTCGAGAAGCCTCAGCGGTTCTATGACGGCTCGCCTCGCCTCGTCTATTCTTAAAAGCTTTTCAGCGGCACCCGTGTCGCGCCGTGAGGTATATCCGCGCGGATTCATATTCCACATAACTCCGTCTGTGAAGCGCCTTCCGTTTATCTGCCACTTCTCGGCGTAGATCTCAAGCTCGTCCACAAGGGCGCGCCCGACTCCCGAAAGCGAGCATTTCGCATACGAGATGACGTCTCTTCTTGAGTAACCGCCTCTTATGACCGCCAGAGCGGAGAATATCAGCTTTATCGCCTCGAAGCTCATAACGTCCGCCCTCGAGGAGATGAAAAGAGGAATGCCCGCCTTATTGAAGGAGACGTCGATTATACCCTCGTAGGACTCTATCGACCTTGCGATAACTCCGAAGTCCGAGTATTTCGCACCCTCTTCCATAACGCGCCTTTTTATATCGTTCGCTATGAAATCGCATTCGTCGTGCGGATCGCTCGCCTCGAATATTCTGATCTTATCCGACTCGATAAGGGTATCCGTGTCGATTTTTCCGCGGCTTCTCCAGAGATTTTCAACTATCTCGGGTATAAGACCTCTCGCTTTTTCCGAAGGGTCGCATCTTTCGAGCGAAGCTTCCTGATTGGCAACGTTAGCTATGCGAAGAAGCCTCAGGTGAGCGCGCTTAAGCTCGCTGTACTCAAATGCGTCTGCCGTGTGGCGCGGAAGTCCGAGAGAAACCGTGACGTCGCACATCGAAATAAGCGCCCTTATAAGCTTGTACTGCGGCTCGGTAAACGAGGTAAAGCCGTCAATATAAATCTTCACTCCCGAAAGGAAGTCTCTGCCCGAGGCAGTAAGCCTTGCCCCCGCTTCTTCAAGAAGCTCCTCGGAGTCCTGGAAATGCTCGGAAATAAGCTTTTTATAAAGCGTCATTATCTCGGCGATATCGTCAAGCTTTGAGGTAAGTCTCTCGTCTCCTATTCCGCAAAGATTGCTTTTCGCATCCTTAAGCTCCGAGGGGGAGAGCGAAAGGCTCTGCATCTGACTGACGGCGCCGACCATTTTTTTGACCGCTCCCGGATTTATCTCGCGCGAAGCTCCGAAGGACTTGAGGACGGGGAGCAGCTCGTTTAAGGCTCTCCACATAAAAAGCGCCTTCTTCGAGCCGTTTATAACCTCGCCCGAAAGACCGCCGAGCGCGCGGAAAACCGTGTTGGCAAATCTCGTGAAGTTCGTTACATCAAAGATGAGAGGAGAGGAAGGCGGGAGCAGATCGGCAAATTCGCGCTCCGCGCTGACCGTCTGCTGCTCGGGGACGATAAGAAACGAGCGCTCGCCGCTGAGCGTCTTTGCAAGTATTTCGTCTCTTACCTTCTCGTGGCAACCGCCAAAAAAACCGGATTCAATAAGTCTTAGCACGTCTTACCTCCCAAAAAAGCCTTGTTTATTCCGTAGCCGAATTTTCTTGATGATATTATTATCTTTTCGTCATTACCCTCGAGCTTCTCTCTGAGATAATGAATGTAAATATTGATAAGGCTGTCATTCGCTCCGCCCCAGACGCCCTCCGAGATCTCCTCTCGCGAAACGAAGTCTCCGCTGCGTGAGTAAAGAAGAGAAAGCAGCTTATATTCGTGAGAGGTCAGAGCGATCCTCTTGCCGTCAAGTAAGCAGAATTTTCCGCCCTCGGGAAGAGTCAGCCTCGCCTCGCCCCCGCCTAAGACGAGAGAGTCAAAGAAGCCGAAAGGCAAGGGAAGAGCGACAGTGCCCGCCTCGCCGCTTCGCGAAAGCCTTATCACCCTCTGCCGAGGCGCGCCAAGGGGAAGCCCCGACTCCGTATCGTAAAGGACGGTATCGGTATCCGCATCTATCTCTTTTGTGACGGTAGCCTTGCCGAAAAGCGAAAGCTCTGCCGCCTTATATAAATATTTGTCGTTAGTCAGAATAGCGATCTTCATTCCGCTCTCCGTTTTCTAATTTATTAGTAAATCTATTATAAACCTTTATCTTCCGATTGTCAACACCGAAAATAGAAGCATCTAAGGCAAAAAGCGCAATAATGCTATATATCGAGAGCAACTTTTGCAATTTTGTTCTCGAAAAAAATAATGTATAATAGAGATGTAAAAATAATATTTTTAAGGAGATAAAAAGCCAATGAACAACGAAATGATTTCCGAGCTTTATTCTATCGGACTTATTCCCGTTATCAAAATCGAAGATCCCGCCGATGCGGTTCCGCTTGCAAAAGCGCTTATCGACGGAGGACTCCCCGCAGCAGAGATCACCTTCAGAACTGCATGCGCGGCAGAGGCTATCAAGAACATTACAGAGGCGTATCCCGAGATGCTCGTCGGAGCGGGAACAGTTCTCACGACCGAGCAGGTAGACGCGGCTATCGCGGCAGGCTCGAAGTTCCTCGTTTCCCCCGGTCTCAACCCCAAGGTCACCTCTTACGCTCTCTCTAAGGGCGTTCCCATGCTCCCCGGCTGCTCCAACCCCTCAGACGTTGAGGCTGCTATCGAGCTTGGACTTACCACCGTTAAGTTCTTCCCCGCAGAGGCTGCAGGCGGTCTTAAGATGCTTAAGGCTATGGCTGCTCCCTACGGCAACCTTACCTTTATGCCCACAGGCGGTATCAGCGCGGATAACCTTCTTGAGTACCTCAAGTTCAATAAGATAGTTGCTTGCGGCGGCTCGTTTATGGTTAAGGACGATCTCGTTAAGGAGAAGAAGTGGGATGAGATCACCGCTCTTACGAGAAACGCGGTAAAGACCATACTCGGACTTGAGTTCGTACATATGGGCATCAATACCGAGAACGCCGAGGAAGCTATGAAGTCCGCTAAGCTCTTTGAGCTTATGTTTGGTATGCCTATCCGTGAGACCAGCAAGTCCGTATTCGCGGGCGAGGCTTTTGAGTTTATGTGCGGCAAGGGCCCCGGCAGATGCGGTCACATCGCTATCCGCACCAACTTTGTGGATAGAGCAATGGCTTACTTCAAGAGACTTGGATTTGAGTTCGACGAGTCGAGCGTCACCTTCGATGCAAAGACGGGCAAGCCCAAGTTCGCGTACTTCAAGGATGAGGTTGCGGGCTTTATGATCCACCTTGTTCAGAAATAAGTCGAAAGAGTAATTTTTCGGCAAAGCAATATAAAAGCAATATAAAAATGAGAGGTTGCTTCGGTGCATTTTGCATTTTGGCGATCTCTCTTTTACTTTTCGTCAAAATATTCTTGCATTTTTCATTTTGCTATGCTAAAATATATCTG
>JAFTQV010000087.1 GCA_017462605.1 Clostridia bacterium
AACAAAGCCAACTACTCATCCACCGCAAGCGGTCCCCCTTCCCTCACAAGGGAAGGCTTAAGGATGGGGTGTCGACCACGCGCGTCATCCTGAGCGGAGCGAAGCGGAGTCGAACTGCGAAGCAGCAACAAGCGTAAGCGAAGTTGGGATCTCGCGGGGATGCAGATCAATCTCGCCCGAGATCCTTCGCTGCGGTGTTTTTTTCTCGTTGTCATTCTCGAGCGATCCACGCCGAGATCCTTCACTTCGCCGATATCCCTCGCTGTCATCCTCGAGCAAAGCGAAGGATCTCGAGGGATATCAGCATCGTTCGAGGATGACGCCTAAAGGCGTCGGCGTGGCAAACGAAGAATCCTGAGAAAAACACCTTGCTCGAGGATGACACCTAAAGGTGTCGGGCGAGGGGCGCTTCGCTCGCAATGAAATGCCCCAAAAAATAAAAACAACCGAAGAGAACTAAACCCGATAAGTCGTTCTCTTCGGCATAAGATAAGATTTAAAAGCAAGGGGATCCTATGGTTGCATCGGCTTTTGCGCGCTCTGCGCACCGTCATCAATATCCGAAGACTTAATACCGTTGATAGCCAGCTTTATTTTCTCTTTAGCTTCAGCCTTATCCCGAGCGAAGCTATCCGCGTAAACGGGATCGCACTCATCAACCGAAAGCTTTTCATCATTGATATAAAGCGGTATAAAGGGAAGGCTCTTTCCCGTCTTTTTCTTATAATACTCGCCAAGATAAAGGAAGCCATCGTAGATCTCGCTCATCTTGCTGCTCGGCGCGGTATATTCTATATCGGGGTAAACGATAACGCTCTCCCCTCTCAAAAGATACTCAAAAGCGCGGCGGAAGGTCTTTATCGCATTTCTGTCTCTATACACGGGCACAGCCTCTATGCCATGCACAAGCGGCACTACCGCTCTCGAGGCAATATAAGCCTTAAGGTTGAAGCCTTTATTCTTCTTTCCGCGCCTTTTTGTAAACGTATAGTTAGCATATTGATCATAACAGTCCTTCTTAGTGAAGAAAACCGAAAAGACCATAGGGTGGAAATCAAAGTCCAGCCACTTGATGGTAGTGAGCGGCCCTCTTAAGTCAAGATGCCTTGCAACGTAAACACACGGCGCCTTCGGGGGAAGGCAGTTGCATCTGTACTCCTTTGAGAAAAAGGTCAGAATAGCCTTTGAAAATCTGACTCTCGCGCTCCAGAACTTAGTCTTATTCTTCTTTCCGAATACCCAGTACTGCTGTATCTGATAAGAAAGAAGGGCAAGAAGAAGGTCACCCGCGCCCTTAGCCAAGGTAAGAGCGATACCCGAGAGCCCTAAGAGCTTACTGAATATCGAAGCAATTCCGTATGATGCTCCGAGCTGGCAGGACCATAGGATATAATACCTTAGCAAGGCTCCGCGCCCTGCGCCCGAAAATACGTATTTATAGTTGAATATAAAGTTGACTATCGATGAAATTATTCTCGCGCCGACGGTTGCTATCAGTATCTCATACCAAAGACCGCCCGAGAAAATTATAGTGGAAAGAACGAAGAATACGCCAACGTCCACCACCGCCGAGAGTACCGACGAGCAAAGATACCAGCCGAGGTTCGAGAGCATAACGCCCATGACCCTCATACTGTCTCTTATCGTTCTGAAATGGGAGACGTGATCCACGGGATCCTCGGGATATACCGTCTCGATAGGGGTCTCCAATATACGGACGCCGTGCTTTTTCGACCATATGAGCTGACCAAGCTCGTATTCAAATCTATCGCCCTTGACGCGGACGAAGGATTTGGCAAGCTCGACCGTGAATCCGCGAAGACCCGTCTGTGTATCGTAAAGCTTAATACCGTAGAGGATCTTATAAAGTCTGCGTGTGAACGTATTGCCGAAGCGGGATCTCGGCGGAACGTTCTTTTCATTAAAGTCTCTTGAGCCGAGAATGAGCGCGTCGCTCCTGCCGAGGACAGCACGATAAACGCCCATAACGTCCTTGACCTTATGCTGACCATCGCAATCGGCGGTGACTATAATATCGTCCGAGGAGAAATTCTCGATGCAATGCTTGAATGCGAATTTAAGGGCATAGCCCTTTCCGTGGTTCTCGCCGTAGTAAAGGTAATCAACGTTGGATATCCTTGCGATCTCTTCAAAAACGGGATCGAAATCGCTCTTGCTTCCGTCATTGACGACGACAAGCCTCTTGGCATATCCCGCGATCTCCTTTGCGTAATCCACGAATTCTGCGGGCGGCTCGTATGCCGGCACGATAACTATTAAATTCTGCTTAGCGCTTTCATAAACCGACATATTTTCTCCCTTTCTTATCTAATCTTGCAAGACGAGGTTTGGCGAAAGACGCAAAAATTGCTCGCCGCAGGGCGTATGCGTTAGACTCTCTTCGGCTATCTCAGGGCATAATACACCCATACAAAATTCTTTAAATATCTTATTATATAAAAATAAACTGAAAATAAACAGATTTAAAAATCAAGTCGAAAGCCGCTTCTTCGGAAGTCTTACGGTGAATGAGGTTATTCCGCCCTCGCACTCAACCTTAACCGAGCCGGAATGAAGCTCCGCTATTCGCTTTACTATCGCAAGACCTATGCCGTTGCCCTCTGTTGAATGCGACTCGTCCGCCTGATAGAATTTGCCGAATATCTTCTCTCTCTTCTCCTCGGGGATAGGCTCGCCCTCGTTGGTTACCGAAACCGAATAGTGATCCCTCTCCTCTGCTACTGTGACGCCGACCGTTCCGCCCACGGGCGAGAACTTTATAGCGTTATCAAGCAGATTTATCCATACCTGCTTTAAGATCTCCTCATTTCCCTCGATCATATATTCTTCAAGCTCAAGCGAGGGCTCTATATCCTTTTTCACCCATTTATGCTCAAGGAGCAGGAAGGATGAGCGTATCTGCTCGGAAAGATTGAATTCGGTAACGTCGGTTATTATCGACTGGTTTTCAAGCTTGGATAGATTCAAAACGTTCGTTGCCATATCCGCAAGGCGCGCCGACTCCTCTTCTATCGCGCGAAGGCACTGCTGCCTATGCTCATCGGTGATATCACCTTTTGATACGAGCTTTGCAAGACCCGTTATCGAAACTATCGGAGTCTTGAATTCGTGAGAAAAGTTATTTATGAAGTCGCTTCTCAGAAGCTCTGTATTTTCAAGCTCCGAGGCAAGCTTATTGAAGCTGTCCGAAACCTCGGTGAAGGTCGGGTGATTTTCTATCACACCGCCAAAATGCAGTCTCGCCGAATAATCACCCGTGCAAAGCCTGTTCATACGGTCGATAAGATCGTTGATCGGCTGAAGCGGAATTTTAAGAATAATCAGCGTAAGCACCAAGCCGATGACAAGGCTCGAGGCTATCATAAGCAAAAGATACGTGCCGTTGAAATGGATCTCCGCCGCAGGGACGGTTATTTTAAGCTGGATAAGGGCGTACGCCGCTACGTAGGAAAGCACCATGTCGAGCAGTATTATAATAAGCGCGACTCCCGAGAAAAGAAGGGTAAGCGAAAATCTCTGCCCCTTTTTCTTGTTTTGCTCCTTCATCTTCATACTTTTTTCACCGCCTTATATCCAAGCCCTCGGACGGACTCTATTGAAAACTCGGGATACTTTTCAAACCTCTTTCTGAGTCTTCCTATATGGACGGTGACAGTCTCCCAGCCGGTCTCGCTGTCCTGCCCCCATATCTCGTCCATCAGCTGTATTCTCGTGAAGATCTTGCCGGGGTAAGAAAGAAGCTTATAAAGAAGCATAAACTCCTTCTGCGGCAGCTGGCAGGTCTCTTCCCCTCTCGTGACCGAGAGCGAATCGTAATCCAGAGTGACCTCGCCTATTTTGATCTGCCTCTCGCTCGCTATTCTCGCTCTTCTGAGAAGAGCCTTTATTCTGAAAAGCATCTCCTCGTCGTCAACCGGCTTCGTCATATAATCGTCCGTTCCCACAAGAAAGCCCTTATGCTTATCCGAGGGAAGCTGCTTTGCCGAGAGCATGAGTATCGGGAGATTTTCATCGTTTTCCCTGATTATTCTCGTGAACTCATATCCGTCCATTCTCGGCATCATTATATCGAGAACGACGAGATCTATATGCTCCCTGTCTATCACCTCGAGCGCATCCTCTCCGCACTCCGAGGTAAAGACCGAATAGTTCGCCCTCTCAAGCACAGACTTCAGAAAAAGCCTTGTATTTTTATCATCGTCAACGACAAGTATATTGAACATCTTCTTTTCCTTTTGTAAAATTTATTTTTCGATCACGGGCACTGCCGCAAGCATACAGTCTTCCCCCTCGCAGTTTTTGAAGGGCTGAGTACCTATATAAGTAACGCTTTCCGTGATAACGTACCCGCCCTTGGTAAACGCGCTATCCTCAAGTCCGTTGAAAACGTATGTCATTTCGGGTCTGTACGCCTCGTAGCCCTCTACCGTGATCCTTCTCGGAAGATAGCAGGTGTATCCGAAGTCCCAATCGAGATACTTTTCATTGTTCGAGCCGAATCCCGAATTGATGATATGCACAGCGCCCTCTATCTTCTTCTCGGTCTTCACGCCTCTGTACGAGGCTCCGCCGAGGTGGCGGCAGTTTTTAATAATGACCTCGCCGTCAAAGGTCGCGCCGTAATCGCCGCGAAGAGCTATAAAATAGCTGCCCGTAGTACGGGTAACGTTTTCAAGATAAAGCCTTCCGCCGCCGATAACGTTTATAGTCTGCCCAAACTCGCAGTCGATAAGATCTGCGTTCCAGAAGCCGCGGTGCGCGTCAAATCGCGACATTGAGCAGCCTCTGAAGGTAAGATTTTTCGCTCCGTTGGACGACATAAGCCCCCAGTATCTCTTATCCGAGATATCGCGACCGTTGGTTATGCCCTCGATCGTAACGTGGCTTGAATACTCTATAACGAGATCGTACGTTCCCTGCGGTACGGGTCTTTCCGAGGTTTTTTTATCCTCGTAATAGGTTGTGTGCGCGCAGAGATTGCAGTTTTTCGCCGAGGAATTAACGGTATTATAGAAATAAAGAAATCCGTAATAAGGATAGCTCTGACGAAGCTTGCCGTCCTCGCTTCTGCCGTAGCCCTCGTTCGGAATATCGGGCTCTCCCGAGACAACGTGATTCATATCGCGCATAACTGTATTGCACCTGAATATCCTGAACTGCCTGTAATAGCCTCGCCAGCGGTTCTCGTGATCGGTCTGGGAGACGACGGTGCAGCAGATAGTCTCAAAATTGCCGCCGCGGACTGTGATAGGCTTATCGTCCGCTCTAAATATCTCTATCCTCGTTATCTTATCGAAATCGAAGGCAACGGGGGTCGAGGGATCAATGCTTCCGTCGGTATCGACCAAAAGCACGTCCGAGCGAGGGGTTCCCGAATTGACGTTCGAGCCGAATCTCACGAAATCGCGGTGATCCTCGTCAAAGACTCTGACAAGGCTTCTCACGGCAAGATGCCCCGCAAGGAAGGGGGCGTTGAGGTCGCCCTTTTTTAAGCTTGCATCTGGGAAGAATTCAGCCACGCCCTCTCGCGTGTATATCACGGGAAGCTCGTCTCTTTGAACGGTAAAAAGGGATACGTCCCTGACGTCGTACACCTCGTCTCCCCTGTCGTCTATAATGAATTTCGCATTACCGAAATCGGTATCCGTCTTTATCTCTACCGTCCTGTCAAAAACGTGAAAATAATAGGTCTTCCCCTCGTCTGCCAAGACGGGCAGGCTATTCAGATTTGCAAATTCATGAGATGCGAATACGGCGGCATAATCGTCTGTCTTGCCGTCTCCTACCGCTCCGAAATCCGAATAAAGAACGTAGCCTCTTTTAATAATATCCTTTTTACAAGTCATATTAATCTCCTTATTATTAGCTGTTAAATGCTATGTTTTATTTACTTTTCTCAATTATTTCGTGCAAAAGTCTGCCGATAACGTTGCCCATTCTCATAAAGCCGATATCATTAGGATGAACGCCGTCTACCGTACAGGAGTGATAAAACTCTCCGTCAAAAAGTCTCTCGCCGTCAATGAAGTAAACGTTTTCGTCTCCGCTCTCCTTTGCCCGCCTGAAGCTTTCGAGAATAATCTCTCTTCTCGCCCTTGAATCCTCGGGATTAAGAAAGAAGTCGGGTCTCGATATCATAACGTAAGGCAGCTCGGGATTATTTTTTCTGATCACCTCATAGAAGGGATAATGCATCGCTCTGAGCTTTTCGGGCGATGAGGCGTTATGGTCGTAATCGCAAACGAAGACCTTCATCGGAAGATGCGAAATATACTCCGCCATGGTCTTTTCTCC
Source organism: Clostridia bacterium (assembly GCA_017462605.1). Lineage (GTDB taxonomy): Bacteria > Bacillota > Clostridia > Oscillospirales > CAG-272 > UBA1740. The sequence continues at coordinate 6,316 of JAFTQV010000087.1, forward strand.
GCAAGCGTTGCCCGAAAAGCCAAGACTGTAAAAATTATAATTATATTTATGCGCGATAAAATTCTGATAGGTGTTTCCGGGATTGGATGCCGATGCGCCGTGAGTGATAGACGAGCCGTAGAATACTATCGGCTCTTCGTTTTCATATGGCGCTCCGCCGCCGATGATCGACCCCTTATCCACTCCTAAAAGCATGCTCTTTACCGAAGCGAAATGAGGAAAATTCAAGGTGTAAAATCTTTCGTCATCGGTGAAGCTTATCCTTTTGGAATAGACTCTGTTCAGATTATCCTCAACGTCATTTGCGGGGACGAAGGACGTAACGTAGGTCTCCCTGCCTTCCGAGAAGGAATAGATATCAAAGCCGAAGGCAAGAGTTGCGGTGCAGACTGAGGGTACTCTTCCCGTTCCGTATACCACCTTCAAGGAGAGGTTCTTCGAATTGGTGGAAAACCTCATTCGAACGCCCGAGCCGTAAATGCACTGCCCGTGAGTTCCGCGGTTGACAGTCGCCGCAATATCGAGCGGCATTCGGAGGGTGAGAAGCTCTTCATCGGGAATGCTTCCGTATATATCGAATACTCCCCGCTTTACCTCATACCAATCGGTCTTATCATCATCGGGAATATCGACTCTCAAAAAATTCGCATCGTATATTTTTGCTTTCATATCCTTCTCCCAAAATTACAAACAATAGATGACCGCAGCTATCCTCTTCGCCGACTCCTTCAGCGAGAGAAGCCTCATAAACTCGCTTTTTGAATGAATATTGCCGCCCTCTGTGCCTATTGAATCGATAGTCGGTATTCCCGCCTCGGTGACGTAAGCCGCATCCGAGCCGCTTAAGCTTCTCCTGCCCCGAAGGCGCGGAAGTCCGCACTCCGAATAGATCTCGTTCATTCTCTTAAGAAGCGCCTCGTTGACCTCTTTATACGGCATAGCGGGGCGATAGCTTATCTCTTCAATGGTTGCATGGCAGCCCTCGACCTTATTCGTATTCGTCACTCTATCGAGGGTCTCTTTTACGGTGTTAAGCTCGCTCTCATCAAAAAATCTTATATCCGAGGTGAAGCTGCACTCCGCCGCAACGCTGTTTGGCGCGGTCCCGCCCGATATAACTCCGCAATTGCAGGTTATTCCGTCTATATCCTTGAACTTTTCAAGCTCTATTATCTTATACGCCGCCTCTAAGACCGCATTTGATGCCTCATAGCATCTTGAAGAATGAAGCGCCTTTCCGTAGACTGTAATACGGCTCCTTACGATTCCCTTTCTCGCAATCGAGCAGGTCTCTCCGACCTTGCCTTCAAGGTTAAGAAACGCCGCCGAGCCACGGGCAAGGGCGCACATAAGCTTCACCGTCTCCTTACCGCTCGTGGAGCTGCCGGTCTCTTCATCCGTCTGAAGCAGAAGCTTGACGGGTCTCCCCTTAAAGCCCACCTTCATAAGCGCATGCATAGCGAGCGCCGCGGCAACGACACCGCCCTTGCAGTCAACGACTCCGGGGCCGTACATATTATTTTCGTCTCTTGTGACAGCGGGATAGCCGAAAAGCCCCTTCGGATGCACAGTATCAAGGTGACCCGAGACCGTGATCGGCGCGCCCTCTGCTTCGGGATTCATAATTATCTCAACGAAGTCGCCCGCCTTCTCCATGGGATAGACGTTCACGCGCCAGCCAAGCTCCTTTGCGAGAGCTATGAAATATTCTCCAACCTTATCAACCGCAGCCTTATCCGCCGTGGGACTTTCGATATTGCATACGTCCTCTAATACGTCAAGATATTTTTCATATAAAACATCTATCTCATCAAAAAGTCTTTCCGAACTCATACGGTATCCCCCTAAATCTTTATCAGTTTAATTATACATATTATAAAAAGAAAAGTCAATAAATAAGATATAAAAGCTTTTATTTTAGACTCGCTTGACTTTCGGAAAGCAGAATGCTATAATTAATAAAAAATCTTAATACGAAAAGGACTCGCCATGATAAAAATACACTTTCTCGGAACCTGCTCGGGCACCGAGCCTATGCCGAATATGCACCACTCATCGTACGTAATTGAATACGAGGATAGGCTTTATTGGCTGGACGCAGGCGAGAATTGCATACACAGAGCATATACCTCGGGGCTTGACGTTATGAAGACGGAAGCAGTCTTTATCACTCACCCTCATATCGATCACGTCGGCGGTCTTGCAAATATGCTTCACTGCTTTGAAAAGCTTGTGGTAAGAATCGGCAAGAGATTTGATAACGGTAATTCGCTCCCGATCTATTTTCCCGAATCCAACGTGTTCTCCGCCGTGCTTACTATCGCGAAATCCAAGCCGGCGACCGTGAAGGACTTTCACTTTGATCTTATTCACCGAGAGGTGGGGGACGGCGTGATCTTTGACAACGGCAACGTCAGGGTAACCGCTCAGCACAATACCCACCTCGGCATAGACGAGGAAAGTCAAAAGCACGCTTTCTCTTATCTCTTCGAGCTTGGCGGCAAAAGAGTCGTCGCCTCGGGAGACGTTCGCTCCCCCTCGGAGCTTAAGCCGCTTCTTCTTGGCGGATGCGATCTTCTGATCATGGAGACGGGGCATCACAAGGTAAGCGACGTGCTTGACTTTGCAAAAGAAGAGGGTGTCGGCTCGCTTATCTTCACTCATCACGGGCGCGAGATGCTCGAAAGAAGAGCCGAGTGCGAAGAAAAAATCGCAGCAGCTTCAGCCTCGTCAGGCATCCCTATGTACATAGCATTTGACGGTATGGATCATTCGTTATAACACCGATTATAATAACAGTTATTTACAAAAGGCAGTTTTAAAGGCAAGCAATTCTTTAATATCCACTTGCGCCGATAAGATAAAATTGGAATAGTAAAATACAAAAAAGGCAGAGAATTTCACGGAGCTAAGATCTCCTATTCTCTGCCTTTTTATTTTAATGAAAAATCGATCTCGCCCGAGATCCTTCGCGGCACAGTTTTCTCGTTGTCATTCTCGAGCGATCCACGCCGAGATCCTTCACTTCGCCGATATCCCTCGCTGTCATCCTCGAGCGAAGCGAAGGATCTCGAGGGATATCGTCATCGTTCGAGGATGACGCCTGAAGGCGTCGGCGTGGCAAGCGAAGAATCCCGAGAAAAAACACCTTGCTCGAGGATGACACCTAAAGGTGTCGGGCGAGGCTTGCCGAGTACAAATGGAAGCATCCCTCTCCGTCTTGCTTCGCAATCCACCTCTCCCGAAGGGCGAGGCTATGCCGAGTGCGAACGATAGCCGCCCCCGCGCGTCATCCTGAGCGGAGCGAAGCGGAGTCGAACTGCGAAGCAGCAACAAGCGTAAGCGAAGTTGGGATCTCGCGGGGATGCAGATCAATCTCGCCCGTATCCTTCGCTTAGCGAA
>JAFTQV010000088.1 GCA_017462605.1 Clostridia bacterium
CACGGTAAATAAACGGATTTCTGTACCCACGTGGAATAAGGATGAAGACCCAAGGAGGGGAAGTTTCAAACGCTATAAAATGACGGTGAATAATATAGGAAATGTCTTTTTTAAACCATACTACATTTTAGAGATTGAGCACGGAAGCCAAATTTTCGGCATTTACTTTCCTTGCTATGAACTTGAAATATTTGAACATTTAACAGGTTTGAAGGCTGAGATATAAGGAAATATCGATAACGGCATAAAATCATATAGCGATTTTTAGAACATAATTTATATCATAATTATAGTTATTAGCCAAACATAAACCGCAAGTCTGATACAAAGTGCTTGCGGTTTTTGTATTTTTACGTTATACTGTATTTGGCACTTGAAAACAGGAGGTCACTATGAAAAAAAGAGAGATACATATTATAGTCGCAATGTTTGCCACCCTTACGTCAATGTTTACTCTTATAGCAATGATGCTTATGAGATTTTTTGGGTAAGGAGGTTATCATGAATCAAGATAATAGAAAATTTTTCTGGATTATTTGCATTGTAACCGTAATAGGAGCAATTTATTGGTCTGTAATATCCGTACTGCAACAACCCAGACCGTTGTTTATTGCGTTTTTAGCAATCAATATTGTTTCGCTTGTTGTTAATATAGTTTGTTGGTTTATAGATTCAAAGAAAACAAACACTAAGAATTGATTTTGTATCAAATTTTGGGTTATTAGCCAAAAAGCGGGACACCCATTTAGGGTGTTCCGTTTTTTATTTTTGCGGAGAAGAAAGATATCGCCGCAAAAACCCTTGATTTTTCAAGACTTTTTTTCTATCCTTTTTTCGCATAGTCACGAGAAAAAGATATTGAACACTTACGGGATTTGAACTCCCAAATCTACAAAATAAAAACGGGATGGCAATTAAAGCCAACCCGAATGTTGCAATGTTTAATGATCATTTTTTGTTGCTTTTAGGTTTGCTACTGATTTTTTTGCTGCTTCATTTTTCTTTTTGTAATATCCTTGAATTGCGTAGTATTGTTTTCTATCTTTATCACTTGCAAATTTCTTCGTTTTTGTCTTTGTAAATAACTTTAATCCAAACATTCGTTATACTCCTCCTCGTATATTTTATCGAGATGGTCACTTATCAATTCACACATTTCTTTCGTTATCTTTATTCTATCTTCCAAAACGGATACTTTATGTGTCTCGGATAACCTGATTGCTTTGGGGCGAATGCCGCTATCGATTCCAACGATATAGTTGTGATTGTATATTGGTGATAACTCAATGGAAACCGGTACAAAAGCAAAAGCATTGTCGTTTGTGTAAAATTTGCAAAGCTTCCCGGTTTGTATCGCCTCACGAACGGATGAAATCATTTTAAAAGAATAGAGATATTCTCTTTGCCCTAAGGTTTTTGATGCATATTCGGATAAGAGCGTTCGTACGTAATTTGTAAAATCCGTATTGTAAAAAGCAAGACGTTCATCGTGTATTACGATAAAATCATTATATTTGTCCTTGCTTATACGAAACGGAACGTTTACTACTCCGTCATCGTGAAATGAAAACGGACACAAATACACATTATGAATACTGCGAGCGCACATTTTTGCCGCTTCCACATTTCCGTTATTGTATTCCAAGAGCTCACTAAACAAATCTTCTTGATAATCGGATAATGCGGGTATTAAGTTGTTTAAGAAGCCGCTTACGTTGGGCTGTCCGTTTTTCATAAAGCCGTAATAATAAGCATCACGTTGCAAAATACGAAATATGCCTATCGGCATTTTAAAATTAGTTGATGAATTAAAGGTTAATCTTGAGTTTTTCATATTTATATTATACAAGTTGTAACCAAATTTGTCAATATTTTATTCGTAAAACCCTTTATATTTATCAAGTTTTGCAAAAAGTTGTATAGTGAATACCAAAAAAACTTTGCTATTTTAATTTTGCCATCTCCGTGTTAAAATTATGTTGCAAGGTGAAAATCTTGACTTTTATTTTAAAAAGAGGTATAATTAATGGCAAGAAGCTTGATTGATAAAATCATTTATTCGATTACGAAAAAACCCAATCACTACGTAGAGGTTAAAAATCCTCCAAAAACGACGATAGCAAAGCTCGCACGCCCACAAGATGCGCGACAAATTCAATATAATAGGTGGAGCAAACGATACAAAATGTATTCCGGTTCTTACCTGCCAGAAAATGATAGAAGACTTTTGAAAAAAGGCTGGGAAGATAAAAAGCAGTTACAAAACGGCGGAATGATTATGCAACGCAAAAGTTCGGGGCAAACGATCAGAAGCGATTGGCACGGTCAGCCACACCATTATCATTGGTTAGATTTTTGGGAAAAACCATTTGCTAACTCAAAACACCGAAAATTCAAAGAAAGAGAGTTCGGCGGAGAAAGAGTTTATTACAATAAACACGGACAATTAACACATCGAGGCGATCCCGAACACCACATTTATGGAGACAAAAAGGACAATTAGTATAAATAAGGAGAAATGAGAACCATGACCGCAGAAAAATTATTTTCAGTTTTAATAGGAAGCTATCACGACGGTGCCTTATTAAATGCAAGATATGTAAACAATAACTTGTATATTTACTGTCATAGAAATCCGCCCGATCCCGACAGAAAAGAGGATCCAAACACTCGATATGTCATTATTCGCTTTGATAACGTAATCGATTTGAACGTCTATGATTGGAGAGAGACGGAAAAATTTATTCCTTATAGAGAAAGCTTATTTTGTAAGCCGAATGACTTATGGGCAATTTCGGGTATAGATTCTCTTACTTGTGTAGACGGTTTGGTTGAATTCGGAGAGTGTCTGCGCTTCCGTTGCGACGGAGTGGAACTTTTAGAGAGTTCAAGCGAAGAGATGGATTTTTCAAAATATTTGTAAAGAATATCTTCTTTTTAAGTTCAAATCCCGTAAGCACTTACTCGAAAATATCTTTATTGTATAACGAAGACTTTGCAAAAAGGCTTCGTTATACAATAAAAATCCAACGCAACTTCAGCATTAAGCGGGTGCGTTGGATTTTGCATTTTATTAATCAAAAAGAGGGGTTGAGAAATATCTCTCAGCTGTATCCGGAAGGACGGTGACGACCGTTTTACCGCTGCCGAGCTTCTTCGCGAGCTTGATCGCGGCGGCGACGTTGGTGCCGCTGCTGATGCCGCAGAGTATGCCTTCCTTAGAGGCTAAGGCGCGAGCGGTCGCGAGCGCTTCTTTGTCGGTAATGATACAGACATCGTCTATAATATCTCTATTGAGGATCTCGGGGATTATGCCGTCTCCTATACCCATCTGGACGTGAGTGCCGATGAGGCCGCCCGAAAGGATAGCGGCGTTTTCGGGCTCGGCTGCCCAGATCGTCATATCGGGGTTTCTGCTCTTAAGCACCTCGCCGATGCCCGTGATAGTTCCGCCTGTGCCTATTCCCGAGCAGAAGCCGTGTATAGGGCGGTCCACCGCTTCAAGTATCTCCCTTGCGGTAGAGCATCTCTGCACCTCGGGGTTTGCGGGATTTTCAAACTGCTGAGGAACGAAAACGCGGCTATCCTCTGCCTTCATACGCATAGCCGTTGCAAGGCATTCCTCGATACAGAGACCTATATTTCCGTCATCATGGACGAGAATTACCTCGGCGCCGTAATGGCGGACAAGCTTTCTTCTCTCCTCGCTGACCGAATCGGGCATTATAATTTTGACCTTATAGCCACGGACTGCGCCGACGAGAGCAAGACCTATACCCTGGTTGCCGCTGGTAGGCTCAACTATTATGCTATCAGGGGAAAGAACGCCGCGCCGCTCGGCATCGAGGATCATATTGTAGGCAGTTCTCGTCTTTATAGAGCCGCCAACGTTCAGCCCCTCAAATTTGACGAGGATCTCGGCGTCGCTTGAAGACGTGAGATGGTGAAGCTTTATCATGGGCGTATTGCCCATAGCGTCAAGAATTGAATCGTAAATCATTTATGTAACCTTTCGGAAAGGCGAAGGCTCGCCTTAAATTAAAACATGTATACACGCATAACGTTTAGTATTTTAGCACAAAACTTTATATATTTCAAGTGATACCTGCTATTTTATTTTCAGATATTTTCCGAGGCGATCGGCAATTCTTCGTCAAAGCCGAAAGACTTAAAGAAAGAAACGATCGGTCACCGATTCAATGGCAGCCGATCGATCTTTTTATTATTCCGACTCAAGGCGGCGCTTCTTTACGAAATCCCGAAGTGCTTCGCCCTTACCGATACCGTATTCGTGGTACTCGAGAAGCTCGTAAGGAAGCCCCTTCTCTTCAAGGAAGCTCTTAATTTTTAAAAGCTCCTCACCGTCATTGAAGCCGGGGATAACGGGTACTCTTACCAGAATTCTCTTTCCTGCCGATATGAGCTTTTCAAGATTATTTAAGATAAGGCAATTATCTATTCCCGTCCCTCTCTTATGAAGCTCGGGGTCAAGCGCCTTGATATCGAAAAGGAAAAGATCCGCAAATGGCAGAACCTGCTCGAATGAGGAATACGGAACAGAGCCTGCGGTATCTATCGCGGTATGAATACCGCTCTCCTTACATTTCTTAAGCACGGCGGCAAGAAAATCGGGGTAAAGCATGCATTCTCCGCCCGAGAATGTCACGCCGCCGCCCGTTGCCATAAAGAAGTCCTTATCTCGGACTATGACCTCAAATATCTCATCGGCGGAATATTCCTTGCCGTAGAGCTTTATTGCCTCGGCAGGGCAAATATCCGCGCACCTTCCGCAGGATAAGCATTCCTTATTCTCTTCTTTTTCGAACAAATGGCGGCAGCTTTGGCAGCCTATACACTTTTCACGGTAAAAAGCCATCTCGGGGTTCGCCTTTTTGCTCTCGGGATTGTGGCACCAATAGCAGTTGAGATTGCAGCCCTTGAGGAAAACGGCGGTGCGTATTCCCGGTCCGTCTGAGGTCGAGGCTCTTTTTATATCAAAGATATAAGGGGTCTTCATTGAACGCTGTTCATCATCTTAAGCTCTTCGTCCGTGAGCTTAAGGTCAAGTCCGCGAAGGTTCTGCTTAAGCTGCTCGCAGGATGCCGAGAAGAGCGGGATCACTCTCGGGAAGCCCTCGCAGCGATGGATATTGGTAAGCCATGCGAGAACGAGCGCGCTGGGGTTGACTCCCTTATCGGCAGCCATAGAGCGAATGAATTCAAGTCTTGCTCCTCCCTCGTATTCATCGGGAAGGCGAGAGGTGTCCTCGTATGCGCCCTTGCAAAGGCATGCGTACGAAATAAGAGGCATATTCTTATCGGCAAGGAAGCGGAGCCTTTCCCTGTTCACTACCTCGTTAAAGACGTACTTCGGAGCTACGGAGAACTTAGGGTTAAGGTAGCTGAGTCTCTGCTGCATTGCGGTGTATGGAGTCCAGCCGCGGTTCTCTGCGATCATATTAGCCTCAGCAAGTCTCCAGGTATCGTAGTTGCTCGAACCGAGGGTCCTGACCTTGCCCTTCTTGACAAGGCTATCAAATGCTTCCATTGTCTCTTCTATGGGAGTTGTGGGATCGTCCGTGTGAGCATAGTAGAGGTCTATGTAATCTGTACCAAGCTTTCTTAAGCTCTCGTCTACCCAATATTCGATCTGCGAGCGCTTAAGTCCCGCGCCCTTGCCGTGGCGGTCGAAGCCGACCTTAGTGGCAAGCACTATCTTATCGCGGCAGCCTCTGTCTCTGAGCCATTCGCCGAGAAGAGTCTCGCTCTCGTCTCCCGTTCCTGCCCAGTGGGCGTAGTTATTTGAGGTATCTATAAAGTTACCGCCCATTTCCACATATGTATCGAGAACGCGGTAGGATTCCTCCTTAGAGGTCGTTGAGCCAAACATCATTGCTCCGAGAGCTACCTCGGATACGTTAAGTCCATTTGGAAGTAAAACCTTTTTCATAATATTATCCTCTTTATTTTTTTAATCTTTCAATAACGTCATTCTGCACCTTTTCGGGGAAGTCAACAAAGACTCCGCTATATCCCGTAACGCGGACTCTGAGGTCGCGGTGCATATCGGGATTTTTCTTTGCGTCTATAAGCGCCTCGGGATCGACCGTTGTCACCTGGGCGTGAAGTCCGCCGCGGTTGAAGTAGGATGAAAGCAAAGCCGCAAAGAGCGCGCTACCCTCTTCTCCCGAGAAGTCCTTTTTATCAACGTCAAGGTTTAACGAGCCCGAGACAAGTCCGTCGGTTGGAAGGTTCAGCATTGAATTGAACATACCCGTAAGTCCTGCGGTGCAGGCTCCGTTCGAGGGTCTTGTGTTCTGCGAATACGGTGTGAAGGCGAGCCTTCCGTTGGGCGTTGCTCCATAGCCCTCTCCGTATTTAAGATGCCACATATCGCTTTGGATACAGGGCACAAGGAAAAGACGTTCCTTTTCATAATAAGGCTTGTTTTTCTCGATAACTATATCGCTTGCGGTGTGGGAGAGGCGGTAAACGTGCTTATTTGAAAGCGGAGTATCCATACCGTATTTATCCGCGCGGCGAAGCTGCGCAAGCACCTCGGGATAGCCCTCAAAGTTTGCTTCAACTGCCGCGATCAGATCCTTCATCGTGAGCTTTTTCTCTATAAATATAAGCTGATCTATCGCTATAAAGCAGTCCGCCACAGTTCCGAACATCTGGAAGGACTGAAGCTCAAAGTGGTATTTTGCTCCCGCCGAGAAGCACTCGGCGCGCCGAAGCGAGCCCTCGAGGAAGCAGTCACCGAAGGTTATGACGCTTGATGGTCTTTTCCGGCGAAGCTTTACCTCAAGAGAGAGTATCTTAAGCTTGCGCTCAATAAAGGCGGAGTACCTTTCGAAGAAGAGGCGGTAGAAGTCCTCGATCGTTACCTTTTCTTCTCCCTCTTCCGCAAGCTCCTTCAGTATCTCGGTGAAATCCTGGGGCCAGCTATGGTCGCTCTTCGTCCTCATATAAGGGACGTCCACCGTCTTAGCCTCCTCGGGAGTTCTTCTGATCGGGTAATGCATGCTCTTCGGCGAGCTGTTTATCCACGCGGCGTCATCCGAGGGGGAGCACCAATTGCAGCCGAAGTGCGCGTATTTTTCCGCATCCTCACGCGGAAGCCCCATGCGAAGGAAGGTGGATTTGACGTTGCCGTCATTATAAAACATCATAGATGCGCTCGCGAGCGCCTTATCGCAAAAAGTGCGCCAGAGCTTCGGCGAGATCTTATCCATATCCTTATAGTAGCGGACCACAACGACGGGATTCTTGAAGGAAGGCTCGATGCACTCGGCAAAAAGCATGGTAAGCTCGTTTGAGACGGGAGCGCCGCTCTCGTCCGTGCCCGCCAGAAGAAGATATTGAGGAGCATCAAAATTCAGAATGCGCCTGAAGGTCGTACTGTTTTCCGCGGTGCCTACCTGATGCTCTCCTCTGCCCATATTAAGGTTATGCTTGCAGTAGTAATCGGTGATATATTCCTTAGCTCTTTCGGGTGTCAGAGCTCCCGACTCGATATCCGCTTTATAGAAGGGATAAAGCATTAGATCAAGCCTGCCTAAGGTGAGGGTCGGGTTTTCCGATATATAAGAGCAGTCTATAAGTGTGACTATCCAGAGAAGGCGAAGGGCTGATGAGAAGCTATCGGGCGCGCCTGAGGATATCTTGGAAAGATCATCCGCAAGCTCGTGCATATCCATATCGCGAGCCTTCTTCTCGTATCTTCTTACGTAATTGATTATTGCATCGTACGTCTCGGCGGCTGACGTGAGAAATATCTTCTTATCCTCGTCAGACGTCTTTTCTCTTTTCTCTATCGCTTTTTCCTTAAGCCCCGTAAGACCGAATTTCAAAAGCATATCCCAGGAATAGGTGCAATGACCCGATGACCAGAAGAGCCGCCTTGATGGATAATCGGGGTGCTTTAAGTAAGCCTGAAAATCGGCTTCCTCGCTCTCGGTAAGCTCTCTATCCACAATTCTGCCCGCCATAAGATCGTGCGGCTCGAGGGGGACGGATACTCTATCGAGAAGCTGATAAAGTATTTTTGAAAAGCGAAGGGGCTGAGGCAATTCCTTATCGCGAGACTTCAGCTCGTCAAGTATCAGAAAGCGCTCCGCCGTTGTAGCCTTCATCGGCTTTTCTATAAGAGCCCTCTTTGCTTCTTCTATATTTTTTATCATAGATCGTCTCCTTAACTAAAGTTATAAAACGCTCATTATCACTATACCGAGAATAGCTACGAGCGAGCCGAGGATGCTTCTTTTCGTAATTTTTTCTCCGAAAAACAGCATCGCGATGACGGTGACCGTCACAAGACAGCCGCCTTTTATGATCGGATAAAGGATCTGCGAGGATAAGCCGAGATCATTTGTTGCAACCGTTTGAAGATAGTTTGCAAGGAAAAGAGTTATCGCCATAACGGAAATATGTAAAAAGGCGATGGGCGGAGCATTCGGTATAATTCTCACGGGTGCGGCTTCGCCGCTCTTCGCGCCCGACCTGCGCGATACTATATAATAAACGATAAGAGCTATGAGAAGCGCCGCCGCGGCAAATACGTAGGTATAGAAGTGGAATACGGATTTTGAGTATACCACCTCGCCAACGCGCGCGCCGCCCTCGGTATAAAAATGCTTATAAAGCTGCTGAGCGAAGCCTGACATTCCGTCGCCGACCGCGGCAAGAAAAAGAAGTATAAGCCCCAATGCGCCCGACTTTTTCTTCTCCTCTTCTCCGCCCGAAAGGATCACGGTCGCTATAACTATGCAAAGGAAGCCTATCATTTTCGGTATAGAGAATTCTTCACCGAAGAGAATAAGGCAAAGGATCGAGGGGATAAGCGAGCCGAGAGTCAGACCGACGTCCACCGAAACGAGGGAATTGCGCCTGACCGCAAGCATCCAGCAAACGAGAAACGCCGCATTTGAAATTCCCGAAAGAAAGGATATAGCGAGCATTTTGAATTCAACCGCAAGCTGACCTGCCGCGCCTTCCATAAAAACTATCGCTATGCCTATTACAATACAAAATACAAGCCTTAAAAAATTAAAGAAATACGGATCTCTGCCGCTCTTTACGTAGCCGCTGAGCTTCTTTCCGCAAAAGCCCTTCACGGTGAGGCAGGCGAGCGCTCCGATAACTGTGAGTATCAGCATAAAAATCTCCATATGCCGGAATTTGGCGCGATGCTTTGTGCATCCTTGAGTACATTATATCACACCGCTTTCCAAGAATAAATACATTATTGCAAAAAACCTTGATTTTTCTGCACAGAAATGGTAAAATAAAATCACAAAAAGGGGGATGAAAAATGAAAACGGTACCGATAACAGAGCTTAGATATCACGATATTGATTTTGAAATATTCGATATATTCACCGAAAGCTGGATGCAAAGGAGTGAGTTTTCGCTTTATGAAAGCAAGCCAAGACCCTTCAGCGCGCTATTTTTTGTCTCCGCGGATATAGAATTCGTCTTTCGCCCGAAGGATTCAGCGCCCGTCTCGGCAAGGCGAGGAGACGTCGTTTTCATTCCCGAGGGAAGCCTTTACTCCGTAAAGGTAAAGGAAAAGGCGGGCAAGCGCGTTGATACATATACTGTAAATTTCCGCATTTCGGATAATGAGAAGGACTCCCTGATGCTCTCGGATGGGATATCCGTGATAGCCTCGCGGCAGGACAGCCTGACCGAGCTTAAGCTCCGATCTCTTTTCGATATCTTCTACCGCTCCGACGGTACCGCGGGAGGCGGAGGGCGAAACCTTGCGAGGACTAAGGGCGAGTTTTTTCTCCTTCTTGACCTAATCTCCGAGTCGGCGTCTCAATGCATAGATTATTATTACCCGATCAGGCGCGGCGTTGAGGCATTTTCCGCCGAATGGAACCTCAATGAAAAAATAGAAAAATACGCCTCGCTTTGCGCAATGAGTGAGACTTATTTTTACAGATGCTTCCGCAAATGGTCGGGCGTAAGTCCGATCGAATACCGCAATTCCCTGAGGCTTTCGAGCGCGGAGAGTATGCTCAGATGCACGGATATGAAAATAGGCGAGATCGCCGAGGCGGTAGGCTTTCCCGATGCATTCTATTTCTCGAGGCTCTTTTACGAGCGATACGGCGCTTCCCCGAGAAATTACAGAAAGCAGATGCAGACTTAAAATTCCGTTTTTATTGACAAAGCATATTCTTTTATGATAAAATCTTAATATTACTACTTGAAATGGAGATAAATATGAACTTCGGAAGAGACTCAAAGGCAATTCTCAGCGATATAAAGAAAAAGGGTATGGACCTTTCCGACCGCGTGGGAAAGCCGCTTGATTACATAGACTCTATGATATCGCAGCTGAGGGGAAATGAAAACGTTATTTCCTACCTCGCCTTCCCCGAAAATCTTATTGACACTCTTTTGCTTATCACCGACTCGGGCAAGCTTCTTTGCTCTGCCGTTACCACCGTGACCACCAAGGGCGCGATATTTGATAAGACTGAGTATTTTTATGCGGCAGGCGCATGCTCGCTCCTTACTCTGCACGATAGCGAGACCCTTATAAGAGAGGAAAAGGACCCGGGATTTTTCGGCGCGACGTACGATACTATAACTATGTTCTTCGATGACGGAAATCTCACCATAAAGGTAAAAAAGAAGACGGGTCAGGCGGAATACAACAGAATTCTTGCCGCAAAGAAAAAGCTTATGCCGAAGAAGCCAAAGGCAGCTTCGGCTGCTCCGAAGGAAGCCGCTGAGACGAAGGCGGCAGATCCGCGTGACGGCGCTATGGCAAAGACCATAAAGGAGATCCGCAGCATGCACGAGGACGGACTTATAACGAAGGAAGAGATGCTTGATCTTATAAAAGCGGCTCTCGGAAAGTAATATAAAATAACAAAATCAGAAAGGAAAAGATATGGACAAGAAGTACGAATCCCTATTTACCCCATGGAAAATAGGTAACGTTGAGATCAAAAACCGTATAGTAATGTGCCCTATGGGAGGCACTTCTCTTTTCGGCTGGATGGAGCATACGGGAAATCATTTTGATAAGGAAGCGGCTAAGTTTTTCCTTGAAAAAGCGAAGAACAACGTCGGTCTCATAATCCCCGGTATAGCTCCGATAAAAAGCACGTTTATGAATCAGTGGCTCTATCAGAACAAGAAGATGTTCCGCGAGCTTAAGGAGTTTATGGACGAGATACATAAGACGGGAGCTAAGCTCTTCGTTCAGATAACCGCAGGTATGGGCCGCTCCTGGGCGATACCCACTCCCCTCGTTATGCTTCACAATATGCCGATAGTCCGCGATCTTATCAAGCCTATCATCAATATCCCCTATCAGAGCGCAAGCCCGAGCCCCCTTCCTTCCCGCTGGTCGGATAAGGTTCAGTGCCGTGCTATTACCAAGAAGGAGATCGAGGAGATAGTCGACGCATTTGCGAAGACCGCAAAGATGTGCCGCGACGCAGGCGTTGACGGCGTTGAGGTCCATGCCGTTCACGAGGGCTACCTTCTTGACCAGTTCACCCTTAAATATACGAATAAGAGAGAGGACGAATACGGCGGCTCGTTCGAGAACCGCTACCGCTTCGCAACCGATATCGTCAAGGCGATAAAGGCAAGCTGCGGCGAGGACTTCCCCGTTTCGCTCCGCTACTCCGTACGAAGCTACGTCAAGGACTTCTGCGAGGGCGCTCTTCCCGGCGAGGACTTCTGCGAGATCGGAAGAGATATGGAAGAGAGCGAAAAGGCGGCAAAATACCTTGAGGCGGCAGGCTACGATATGCTTAACGCGGACAATGGAACCTACGACTCCTGGTACTGGGCTCATCCCCCGATGTATATGCCCGAGAACTGCAACCTCGAGGACGTTTCTCACATCAAGAAGTGCGTAAATATTCCCGTTGTTTGCGCGGGAAGAATGGACCCCGAGGTCGGCGCCAAGGCGGTTGAGGACGGACTTATAGACGCGGTCGGCGTTGCTCGCCAGTTCCTTGCTGACTCCGAGTGGGTAACCAAGCTCATCGAGGAAAGGCTCGAGGACATCCGCCCCTGTATCCTTTGCCATAACGCTTGCTTCAATATGGCGCATTACAACGGCGTTGCCAACGCGCAGTCGATCTACGATGCGAGCCATATCGCGCGCTGCGCTCTCGATCCCACCGTTATGCAGTCGGATAAATATAAGATAGTTCCCGCTAAGAAGAAAAAGAAGGTCGCCGTCATCGGCGGCGGTATCGGCGGAATGGAAGCGGCTATCGTTCTCGCTAAGCGCGGTCACTCCGTCACCCTCTATGAAAAGAGCGATAAGCTCGGCGGCGTATTCATTGCGGCGGCAGCTCCCTCATTCAAGGAGAAGGACAAGGCTCTTATCGCATGGTACTGCCGTGAGATAGCAAAATATCCCTCGATCGAGGTAAGGATGAATACCGAGGTCAGCGACGTTAAGTCTCTCGGAGCGGATGCGGTAATAGTTGCAACCGGCGCTAAAGCGCGCAGTATACCCGTCAAGGGCAGCGAGAGAGCAGTCGAGGCTATCGATTACCTTCTCGGCAATGCCGATGTCGGCGAGCGCGTTGTCATCATAGGCGGCGGTCTTACAGGCTGCGAGATCGCTTACGATCTTTCGCTTAAGGGCAAGAAGCCCTCTATCGTTGAGATGAAGGGCGACCTTATCGTTTCGGATAAGATCTGCCTTGCGAATACGAGCTATCTGCGCGATTACTTCAAGCACAACGAAACGCCCGTCTACCTCAATTCCTCTGCAAGCGAGATCGGCGAGGGCTTCGTCACCGTCAAGGATAAGGACGGCAAGGAGACGAGGCTTGAGTGCGACAGCGTTATAATATCCGCAGGCTATATTCCCGCCCCCGTTGCATCGCGCGGCGTTAAGGTCATTGGAGACGCAAAGAGCGTTGGAAGCCTTCGCACCGTTATCTGGCAGGCATGGGATGCCGCAATGAAGATATAAGGTCTAAGAAAGGAAAAAATCTATGCTTCTTACAAACGAACAGCAGGCAATACTGAACGGTGAGTCCGGCGAGGTTCTTGCCAAGGTAATGAAAACACTTATAAAATACGGCGAGGTATTCGGAGCTGAAAAGATGGTACCCGTCACGGGAAAGCACAATCATCTCGTTACGTCCTTCGGACTTAAGGCGCTCGGCCCCGTCTACGAGCTTATGGATCAGCTTATCAACGCGGGCGCAGTATCGCAGCAGACCTTCTCCTGCGACCCGAGACCTCTTGATAAAAACGTCCCCGCAAGCTTCCTTCAGAATTTCATTTTCAAAAACTTTATGTATTCGCGCCAGGATTTCTATGAAAAGCAGCTGAACAGTCTCGGTCTTATGGAAAAGGACGCATTCACCTGCGCTTGCTATATGGACGAGGTCGGCAATAAGCCCGAATACGGAGACGTTCTTTCCTGGGCGGAGTCCTCGGCAGTCGTCTACGCGAATTCGGTGCTTGGAGCAAGGTGCAACAGAAACTCGGGCATTATGGATATCATGGGCTCTGTTGTCGGCTACGTTCCCTACTTCGGTCTTCTTACCGATGAGGGCAGACGCGCTAAGTGGATCATAGAGATCAAGACGACGAAGAAGCCCGAGGCTCAGCTTCTCGGCTCGGCTATCGGAATGAAGGTCGTTGAGGACGTTCCTTATATCATCGGTCTCGATAAGTGGCTTGGAGACGAGCTTGACGATGCGACCTGCACCTATCTTAAGGATTTCGGCGCGGCTACCGCGTCCAACGGCGCAGTTGGTCTTTACCATATCGATAACCTCACTCCCGAGGCAAAGAAAATGGGCAGCGAGCTTATATGCGAGGACGCAAAGACCTACGTTATAGACGATGCCGAGCTTGAAAGAGTCTATAAGAGCTACCCCGTTATGTGGAAAAATCCCGAAAAGGCGCCTAAGCTTTGCTTTATGGGCTGCCCTCATATGTCTCTTGAGCAGCTCAAGGACTGGACGGACAAGATAGAGGCGGCTCTTAGCGAGTCAGGCAATAAGAAGGTGGTAGTACCCACGGTATTCACCGCAGCTCCCGCAGTTCTTAAGGAATTTGAGAAGACGGAATATGCCGAGCGACTCAAAAAATGCGGAGTAATAACCTCTTACATATGCCCTCTTATGTATATGAATAACCCGCTTTCGGGCAAGATGAGAGTCATCACCTCGAGCAATAAGCTCCGCACCTATACAACGGCAAGATACTATACCGATGCCGAAATTCTTAACGAGATCACCAAGGGAGGTAAAAACTGATGAAGCAGTTTAAAGGAAGAGTTATAGCGGCGGGCGCGGTCAGCGCAGAAGCAGTAGTAACTCACGGCGGACTCAATACCCTCGCATCATTCCAGAAGGCTTTGCAGTTTGGCGATAAAACTGCGACCTGCGGAGATCAGAACAACCCCGATCTTTACGGAAAGCAGATGGCAGGCAAGGCGCTTTGCCTTCCTCAGACCATAGGCTCGACCACGGGCGGTCTTGTCATCTACTGCGCATGCTCTATGGGTCGCCAGCCCGCATGCATGCTTTTCTCGAAGCCTATCGACTCGCTTGCGGCGGCAGGCTCTATCCTCGCGGACGTTTGGCTTCCCGACGTTAAAATGCCCGTCGTTGACTCTCTCGGCGATGAATTCCTTGACTATGTCAAGGACGGAATGAAGATCACCGTCTCCGAGGACGGAACGGTTACCTGCGAGAGCTGATAGACTATGACGTATTTTGACACCTGCCTTACATACCTTCTTGTGGAAATAAAAAAGCCCGAGGCTTTTGACCTTCGGGATTTCTGCGAAAAGCTTTCGCTTGATTACGACCTCGTTGAAAATTTTTCCACCGATGAGTATATCGAGCTTGGAAGAAACGAATTTTTCGATATGGATATCAACGTTATGCTGAGAGAGACCCTTGCCGATCTTTTCGGCAAGGAAGATATCCTTGTGAATCTTGCCGAAAAGTATAAGCTTGAATATACCCTTGAAAGAGTTCCGCTTATCCCGAAGGACGAGGTCTCGCGCCAGATGCGCCTCTCTCTTGACAGGGATATCATCGAATTTCTCTATAAGACTAACTGCCGCGACGATCTCGATTATTTTGTGCTGTAAGGCGGATAAGAGAAAACGGCGATTATTTCCATATATTCCATTGGAAATAGGAAGATTTAGGGAAGAATCGTCGTTCTTCGACCCGACGGCGTAGATACCTACGACGAGTGGGAGAAAACGGCGGTTATTTCCAAATATTCCATTTCCAAAAAAAGAAAAATGACCCTTGATTGCTATATATCTCCTCGCAATCAAGGGTCATTTCTGTTCACTCTTGATATCTAACATCTTTTGTGATCCTCGCTTTCTTTTTCTACCCTTTGAATTTCTTATCTCTACCGCTCTCGTCTCTTTTATCAATATCCTTAAGCAGGATCAGCTTTCATTCGGCAGCTTTTGATTTCTTTTCAAAAGGCGATTTCCAAAGGCTTTACTCATTTGAATTTGAATATCCTATCTATATTCACTCGGGCAATTATTTGAATTTTCGGATTTTATTTCCGAACAATTCCCGCTATTCAAATTCATTAACCTTTGACTTTTTGGGTTGATCTTAACTTCCCATTGGCTTGTACCTTCCTCTCTTGTGTCTATAGTATAACACATATTTTCGGGAATTTCAATCGGCAAACTGTAAAAACTTCACAATTATTTTTTGTTTAAAACATAGAAATTGTGTAATATCACCATAGAAGTATTGACATATACCGTGGTTTATGATAGAATAAAAAATGTGGGCAGAGAAAGGGCGCCGTTTCCCTTGACTTTGCCCCCTTTTTGTGCTACAATAAATTCACAAAGGAATAAACTTCTGCCATAGAATTAATAATTCTTTGCCGGGCGGCGAGCGATGCTCTCCGTTCGGGGATAAGGAAATCGTGGTGAGAGTCCCGAGCAACAGCCATTACCGTATGCTCGGAGAAATGATATCTGGGAATACCGAAAAAGTCCGGATAGGGTTATAATTTTTTCAACTTAGAGAATTATTATTTATAATTATTGTTTTATTAAGGTTGAAATCCTTAGGATTTCTTCATTTTTATGGACTTTTTCTTGCGCCGTTTCCTCCCTCGGCGTACCCTTGTACGCCTCTCGGTCGTCAGCCGTCGCATCTTCCCGAGATCTCATTTTCTCCGAAAAAAGTCGGAATGCTTATCGGCAGAAGAGCATAGAAGTCCCTTGGGCAAAATGAGGGGATAGCTCGATCATAGGCATACTTATGCCTTTTTGCGCTTATCTTGTAAGTACCCTCATTGAAGGGTGCTTTTATTTTTATCCCTTTCAAAAAAATATGAAAGGAAGAAAGAAAAATGAAAAAGGTACTAAGTCTTTTGCTCGTTCTTATCACTGTTTTTGCCGTAGTATCCTGCTCTGCTGCCGAAAATGACGTATGGGCTGACGCCACCTATACCGAGGACACTACCGTCGGTCAGGGGGCTAAGAGCTTCATCTTTGAGGTGAAGGCGGAAGAAAAGACCGTTACGCTGACTGTCAAGACGGATGAAGAGACTGTTGGCGCGGCGCTCGAGAAGCTCGGATTGCTTGAAGGTGAAATCGGCGACTTCGGTCTTTACGTAAAGAAAGTCAACGGTATGAAGGCGGATTACGACACAGACGGCGTTTACTGGGCGTTCTACGTGGACGGCAGTTACGCGCTGACGGGAGTTGACCTCACTCCTATCACCGATGGCGCGGTGTATTGCTTCTCCCGTGAAAAGTAATACAGAAGCATCGCTCCGAATAAAGGAGTGCGTGATCTTCGCTATGCTCGGAGCATTAATGTTTATCTCGAAGATCATAATGGAGCTTTTGCCGAATATCCACCTTCTCGGAACGTTTATTATGGTTTATACCCTGGTTTTCAGAAGGAAGGCGCTTATACCCATATACGTTTTCGTCCTTATCACGGGACTTTACTCAGGCTTTGCGACCTGGTGGATACCTTATCTTTACATATGGGCTATTCTCTGGGTTTTCGCGATGCTTCTTCCCAAGAGGCTTACGGAAAGCCGATGGGCGTATCCGATATACTCAACCGTCTCGGCGCTTTTCGGGCTACTCTTTGGCACTCTTTACGCGCCTGCACAGGCGCTGCTCTTCGGGCTTGACTTTGATGGAATGATCGCTTGGATAATCGCGGGAATTCCTATGGATCTTTTGCACGCTGCAGGCAATTTCGCCGCAGGATTTCTGATAGTTCCGCTCTATTCGGTACTGCATAGGCTGGCGAAGAGCCACGGCATGCTACACTAAAAAAGGGCTTCCTTTATCTATTAGGATAAGGGAAGCTTTTTATATAGTAATTAATATTATTGATATAAGGACTATCAACGCCGAGAGCATTCTTGAGCGAGTCGCCTTAACGCCGAAGAAGAAGGTATCGAGGGCGAAGCCGCCGAGAAATCCGAGGGCGTAGGATAAGGGATAGAATACCGCCGAGGTCATAGAAGAAGCTTTAGTCATAAAATACTGATAGGCGTAAAGACTCAAAGCGGCGAAGGCTATGAAGCCAAGGCTCGCCTTATATGGGAAGTCTGCCAGAGCGTTGCTTCGCTTCGCTTCTCCCGCCTTATTCCGAATGGCGGGAATGAGCAGCGCGGCAAGCGCTATGGCAAAGGCTGCCGCGGCAACGGCAAAGCCGATAAGATTAAAAAACGCGATACCGCCATCGCCCTTTTCGATAACGTGATAAGAATATAGCTTTTGCGATATGGCGGCGCCCGATGCGCCGATAGCAGAGAGAAGCGCAAGGATAATTCCCTTCGCAGTTATTCTCTTTTCGCTTTTCTTATCGCTTGACATCAGAATTGCGGCAGCAAGAAGTAATGCGGCGCCGAGCCAATGCAAAAGTGAAACGCTCTCCCCCTCGTAAAGTATCGGGGATAGCAAAAGCGGCAGGGCAACCGTGCCTATCATTGTGAAGACCTCGATCGCGCTTATCGAGACGTAGCCCACGGCGATCACCCAGAAGAACATCTGAAGAAGCGAGAATATTCCCGAAATAAGCGCAAGCGCTATTGCCGCAGTACCTCTCGGTAAGGCTTCAGAAAGAAGAAACACGGGGATACTGACAGCGAGACATATAAGGGATCTTATAAGATTTATAACTAAGCTATTCTTCGCGCCGGGCGCTATTCCCGAGGCGCGCTTCATTGAGTAGCCTCTTGCCGCGCCGAATACTCTCGCCGCTAAAAGGTATAGGTATTCCATACGTCTTTCCCCCTTCTTTTTTCATATATTTTAATATTACGCATCTTTATTGTCAATAGCTTTTAACCAAAATTCAGTCTTTTTTTCTTCTCAATATTGACTTTTCTTTAAGTTAGTGATACCATATAATCAAAAAAGAATAAGGAGTTTTCATATGATAACATCAAGTGAGATCCGCGCTAAAGCAAGAGCCGTGCTTGGCGGCAAGCTTTTCGGCGGAGAATGGCTTTATCCCGTACTCGTTTGCCTCATAGTTTCCGCTATCAGCGGTATTGCAGGCTACCTTGCCTTCTTATCCCTCATCATTGCGGGACTGATTTCTGCGGCAAGCGCGGCGTACTTCACATCAAGAGTCCGCAAGACTGCGCCCCACGATAATCTTAACGTTCTTATAGAAGGCGCTAAAAAGGACGTTGGCGGAAATATAGTTCTCGGACTTCTCGAAGCTATTTTTATCGCTCTTTGGACGCTTCTCTTCATTATCCCCGGTATCGTAAAGGCTATGGCGTACTCAATGGCGTTCTATATCAAGAACGATAATCCCAACCTCACCGCTACCGAGTGCTTAAAGAAGAGCCAGGAAATGATGTACGGTCATAAGATGAAGTACTTTATGCTTCAGCTTTCCTTCATCGGCTGGTACATAGTCGGCGCGATCTGCCTCGGAGTCGGCACTCTTTGGGTAAATGCGTATAGCTCTACGGCAAGCGCGATATTCTATGAGGAGCTTTGCGAAAAGACGGGCAATAAGCCTCTTTACGAGCAGATAATGGGCGAGGGCGGCAGCTTTACCGATCCCTTCGCTACCGCGGCAAGCGATGCTTCCGCTCCCGAGGGTGACGATGACTCCAAATCGGTAAACCCCGACTGATTTAAAAACGTAAAATGCGGCGCTGCCTATTTTGGTCGCGTCGCTTTTTAACTAAGGAGAATGTGAAATGGAAAGATATACTACCTTCACTATGATACAAAAGGAAGATATCGCAGAATTTCGAGGATTGCTTCGCGAGCAGACCGTTTCCCCATGGGCGCCAAAGAGCAAGACTGCCATTGCCGTCAGCAAAATGGGTATAACCAATCCCGACTCAGATTATTATATCAGACGTACTCCCAGCCGATGCTTTATAATTGAGTACGTTGAGAGCGGTACGGGCTATCTTGAAATAGACGGAGTTAAGCATACTCTCAATAAAAACGACGTTTATATGATCCACGTTGGCGACAACTGCGAATATTATTCAAGCAAGGTCGATCCTTATAAAAAGCTTTGGGTGAATTTCCGAAGCTTCTGCTTTTTTGACGTTGCTTCGGCTTTTGGACTTGAGGAAGATAGGATATTCAGAAATACAGATCTTTCCGAGCATTTCAAGCGGCTCTTTGCGCTCGAGCCTATCGCAATGACGGGCGATGAGTTTCACATCGAGGCAAGCAAAATAATTTTCGATATGCTTCACGAGCTTGCTTTATCAAAAATCCGGGCGACCGAAGCCAACAAAAAGAATTCAAGGTTGGCATTCACCGCTCGCTTTAAGCTTGATCACTCAATCAACGTTCCGATAACGGTTGAAAAGCTTGCGGCTATCCTTTTCGTATCACGTGCAGAGCTTATTTCCGAATTTAAGAATGAATACGGAATTACCCCTTACGCATACCTTCTCGGCAGGCGTATCGAGCTTGCCGAAAGCCTTCTGCGAAGTACGGATAAAAAGATAAAGGAAATATCCGAATATCTTTGCTTTTCATCCGAATACCACTTTTCAAGCTGCTTCAAGAAAAAATGCGGATTATCCCCGCGGGAGTTCCGAAAAAAGCACAAGGAAAAATAATTTTTCTTGAAGCGCAGTCTTATTAGCCTTTCGAAATAATTCGTATCTTTTTTCTTCATTTATTTACTAATAAGTATTTAAAACCTGTATTTTTATTGATAAAATATTTATATACAACCTATCTTAAGGAGGTTATGAAATGAAGAAAAAATACGAAAAAGTCAGCTTGGAGATCGTATCCTTAAATGAAACGGATATAATTACGACCTCTGATACCACCGGCGGTGAGAATAAAGGTCCGAGCAACGCCATTGACGGCACCGGCGATCCCAACGGCTGGACTGAGCTATGAAAGGAGAAAGACAATGAGATCAACTTTTAAAAGAATTACCTGCTTTGCGCTTGTTTGCGCGGTTCTTATCGGTATGCTTTCGGGCTTTGGCGTCAGCGCCGAGGAGGCAGAGCCTACCGCTTCTATCGTATCGAAAAACCTTTTTTACGGAGATACACTTAACCTTCAATTTGCCGTCAAGGCAGAAAATCTCGCATCGGGTGATACCGTAAGGCTTAAGGTATGCGACGAGGACGGCGAGCTTATCGAAACCGTGACCGATTCCGAGGCGGCTACCGTCAAGGGGCTCGAATGCCTTGTTTTCACGATGACAAAGGGCGTTCCCGCTCAGAAAATAAGCACTAAGGTATACGCTGCTGCCGAGGTCGTACGAGGCGGCTCGGTTATATCCTCAAGCGATGCTATGGAATACAGCGTGCTTCAGTATCTTTATGACAGGCTTATTGTCAGCGCCGAGGCAGGCAACGTTACACCCAAGCAGAAGGCGATGTACCTCGATCTTCTTGCATATGCAAGCTCTGCACAAAAGGCTCTCACCGAGACCGACGAGGAAGATCTGATAGGCAACCTTAGATTTATCAAGGCTCCCGGAGCCTCGATAACCGGCACCTACAAGGTCGGCGAGCATATTACGGGCTTCAGCCACGGTCTTAGCTTAAGCGCGGGCGATCTCGTTGTTTGGCAGCTCGATTATTACGATATGGACGGTAATTACGTCCGCTCAGAGGCGCTTTTTGACAGTGAGTTTTCATCCGAGGGCTTCACCGTCGGCGAATACAACGCCGTTATCACAGCGAGAACCAACGAGCTTACAGAGGCTGAGTATTTAAGCATGCCTGCGGCATTCGGAAGCTTCAGCGTTGAGAATGCGCAGCACCGTATAAGAATAATCTTCTCCGAGAAAATGAAGGCGGGCACGACTATAACCTTCACGGGGAATACGGATACTTATAAATTCGCGGTTATTGAAACCGATAATCCCGAAAACGTTTACGCAAGCGGCGCTTACTTCCATGACTCAAATTGGAACGTTGATAAAACGGCAAATTGGAACGGCACCCTGACGTCTTATACTATGCAGGGCGATTATTACCCCGGCATTATCCTTGCATATCAAAGCAACGGCAACCTCAACGAGGAAGATCATATAAAAAAGATCCACTCGATGTTTACCGTAAGCGGTAATAAGGCAGACGCTAAGGCAACAAGAGGAGAATTTACCGTATCGGAATTCAACGAGCAGGCGGCTCACCATGGAAACATCTATTATGACACCGGCTCTCTCGACACGAGATTCCGTATAACGATCTCCACAAGGCTGGAAGCGGGAACGACCATAGCCTTTAAGGGCGACAAAACTAAGTTCAAGTGGGCGGTAGCCGAGGCAGACTCTACCAAGGCGGATTCCTGCATCATAGATACGGGCTGGAATAAGGACTGGGCAGACCCCTCTTCCTCATATACCACCGAAATAAACGGCGCATACATCACTCTTTCACTCTCGGAAATTAATGATAAATCTTATGGCTACGAGGCTGCAAGAAGCGCTATTTTCGATATCATTTACGATCTCTTTGAGGTCAAGGGCAACAAGTATTACGATGCCATAAAGGTTAGCGAGGCTAATAGCTATTCGATCAACTCTGTCAATCACAGAGGTTATAGCGCGATAGCTCCTGAAAACACCCTTGCGGCATACAGACTATCTGCGCAAAGCGGCTTTAATGCAGTAGAATGCGATGTTAACTTTACAAAAGACGGCTATGCGGTCCTTCTTCACGACGATACTATCGACCGAACATCTAACGGAACGGGCAGCATCAGCGCACTTACTCTTGATGAGGTCAGAGCGCTTGACTTCGGATCATGGAAGAGCCCTTATTATGCAGGCGAAAAGATCCCTACCTTTGATGAATTTATCTCGCTTTGCAAAAAGCTCTCGCTTCACCCTTATATTGAATTAAAAAGCTCTCTTACGGCAGACCAAGCAAAGACTCTCGTTGACACCGTTGAAAAACACGGTATGCTCGACAAGGTAAGCTGGATATCCTTCAAAAGCGCATCCCTTGCCGCGATCTCAGCTATTGATGAGACTGCGAGACTCGGATTGGTAACGGGAGATATCACGGAAAGCACCATTACCACCGCCAATTCTCTTAAGACAGGTTACGGCGAGGTATTCATCGATGCTTACTATACTCTTACGGCAGACGAAATAAACCTCTGCAAAAACGCAAATCTCGCGCTTGAGGTATACACGGTAAACAAGGTATCCGACGTTAAAGCGCTCGATGCTTATGTCAGCGGCGTTACCAGCGATTACATCGTTGCGGGTAAGGTCCTCGGCGAATAACCGAATAATTCTTTTACAAAATAAATCAGGCAGAGATCACAATTCTCTGCCTGATTTATTTTTCGTTTTGTATTACTCCTTGGGAGCAACAGTCTCGTCGATGACCTCTGCGTTCGGCGCATTGACAGCAACGCTTCTGATACCGTTCATGCAGCCGCTCTTGGACTTATATCCGTCCTCACTCATCGCTATGCTCTCGCCGTTGGTTGCGATAAGTCTGTAGCGATAGAGTCCCGCCTTATCGAAGTAAACCTCAAACTTGGGGCAGGTCTTAGCCTCGGGATTTTTGAGGGTCTGATCCTCAATTCTTCCCTCTTCAACGCATCTTGCAGCGTTCTTGCCTACGCTTGCCATACCGGTCTTGCACGAAGCCTTAGTTGCATAGATCTGGCTGGATACAGCGATCTTCTCCTTGTTTGCAGCTAAAAGGCTGAAGTTAAACGCACCGGAAGGCGTTTTCTTAATGATAAACGTTCCCATGATAATCCTCCAAATATGTAAAGTTAATACTATTATAACAAATAAAATTCAAAAAGTAAACTAATTTTTGTAAAAAATTCAAGAAAAATATCGAAAAATTTTTTATTTTTGTGCAAAAACGAAAAGTAATGAATTTTTCAAAACTAAAAGCTCGCTTTTGCTTGACAAACTACTCTTTCGGTTGTAAAATAGGTTAGTATGTTTTTTGAGGCGAAGCTATGTATACTCTTCTTTTAGCACTTATCTATCTTGCTTTTATCAGTCTTGGACTTCCCGATTCCCTGCTTGGAACGGCGTGGCCCGTTATGCGAATAGAATTCGGTCTCCCGATGTCCTACGCGGGCATCATCTCAATGATAATTTCGGGCGGAACTATCGTCTCGAGCCTTATGTCCGAGAGGCTGACGAAGAAGCTCGGCACACCTGCCGTCACCGTTGCGAGCGTCTTTCTGACTGCCGTATCGCTCTTCGGCTTTTCGGTATCAAAAAGCTTTCTTCCGCTTTGCTTTCTCGCCGTGCCGTACGGTCTTGGCGCGGGAGCGATAGACGCGGCTCTCAATAATTACGTTGCTGTGCATTACAATTCCCGCCATATGAGCTGGCTGCATTGCTTCTGGGGCGTGGGCACTATCATAAGCCCCTATGTTATGAGTCTTGCACTCACCTATTCAAGCTGGAATACGGGATATCTCACCGTCTCGGTAATACAGGTCACGATAGCCCTTATACTCTTATGCACGCTCGGCGTTTGGCGCGTCAACGCGAAGAAGGACGGTCTTGACTCCGAAGGCAGC
This sequence comes from Clostridia bacterium, assembly GCA_017462605.1. GTDB lineage: Bacteria > Bacillota > Clostridia > Oscillospirales > CAG-272 > UBA1740. The sequence continues at coordinate 24,010 of JAFTQV010000088.1, forward strand.
TCCCGGATCATAGGAATTTCGGGCGCTCTCAGGATAAAGGGCGTTCCCACGCTTTTATTCGGATTTTTCGCATACTGCGCGGCAGAGGCGATCGCTATGCTTTGGTCTGCAAGCTATCTCGTTGAGGCGAGGGGGCTTTCCGAGGAGATAGCCGCGAGCCTTACTTCCCTTTTCTTTATTGGAATGACGCTCGGCAGATTTATCAACGGATTTCTGACGGCAAAGCTCCAAGACGGAGCGATCATAAGGATAGGCACCGCCGTATCGGCAGTTGGCGCCCTTCTCGTCATCATACCGATCGACTCACCGATCACCGCAATAGTCGGTCTTGGACTTATCGGTCTTGGATTTGCGCCGATATATCCTTCTATAATACACTCCACCCCCGCGAACTTCGGCAAGGAAAACTCCGAGGCTATAATAGGCATACAAATGGCAAGCGCCTACCTCGGAACGACTCTTATGCCCCCTCTTTTCGGAGTGATCGCGGATCTCTCAACGATAAAGCTCTTCCCTATTTTCATTCTCGGCTTCACCGCTCTTATGATAGTAATGGTAGAGATAACGGCAAAAAAGACATCCTCGGATTAGTTCTTTTCTCGGAACTCCCCACGCCAAGATCCTTCGCTTCGCTCAAGGATGACACCTGAAGGTGTCGGCGTGATTTACCTTGTACTGAAGCGAATACTAAGGCTTTCGGCGGACTCTAAAAATACCGCGAGCTAACCTCCGCCGCGTCATCCTCGAGCAAGGTGTTTTTCTCGAGATTCTTCGCTTCGCTCGAGAATGACAACGAAAAAACACCGCCGCGAAGGATCTCGGCGGAAACGGAGAGTAAATTAAATGTTTTACATTTATATACTGACCAATCAAACAAACAAAGTAATGTATATCGGTGTTACAAATGATTTACGACGCCGATTGTATGAACATAAGAATGAACTGATTTCAGGATTCACTAAAAAATATCATACACATAAGCTGGTGTATTATGAAAGTTACCAATGCATAGACGATGCTATTTTAAGAGAAAAACGGCTAAAAGGATTACTCAGAATAAAGAAAAATGAATTAGTTGAAACAATTAATCCCGATTGGGAAGATCTGTCCAATAAATTATTTCCGAGTGTTTTTATTTAGATTTCCGTAATTTGCATCGTGCCTACAAGCCAATCACGCCAAGATCCTTCGCTTCGCTCAAGGATGACACCTGAAGGTGTCGGTGTGATTTACCTTGTACTGAAGCGAATACTAAAGCTTTCGGCGGACTCTAAAAATACCACGAGCTAACCTCCGCCGCGTCATCCTCGGATTAGTTTCTTTACCCGGTGCTTTCCACGCCAAGATCCTTCGCTTCGCTCAAGGATGACACCTGAAGGTGTCGGCGTGTTTTGCGCTTTACCTTGCGACTGAAATAAATGCAAAGGCTCTCAACAGACTGTGCAAATTACCGCGAGCCAACCTCCGCCGCGTCATCCTCGAGCGAAGCGAAGGATCTCGGCGGACTATGAAATGTTTTACAAAACGGAGAATAATACTATGAATTTTTACGAGCTGAACGAAAAAAGGCAGTCAACGAGAAAATACGATAAGGACCGCCCGATCGAGGATGAGAAGCTTGGGAGAATACTTGAGGCGGCAAGGCTTTCGCCATCCGCATGCAACGGTCAGCCCTACTTCTTCACTTTAGTCACGGGCGAAAAGAAGAATGAGGTTGCCAAGGCTTGCGGCGGTATGGGTATGAACGCATTTGCCCGCGATGCATACGCTCTTATAGTGATCTCGGAGATGCCCTACGTCAAGTCTGCTCTTCTCGGCTCGAAGCTGAAGGGCAACGATTACAGGTCAATGGATATAGGCATCGCCGCAATGGCTCTTACTCTTGCCGCGACCGAGGAAGGGCTCGGAAGCTGCATTTTAGGCTGGTTTGACGATAAAGAAATAAGAGAGCTTTGCTCGATAGAAGGCGCGGTAAGACTCGTTATCACCTTGGGCTACCCGAAGGACGAGACTATTCGCGAAAAGAAAAGGAAATCCCCCGAAGAGATCTATAAAATTATAAAATAAAAATATAAAAAAGGAGCAAAACATGAATTATCTTGAACTCATCAAGGGACTGCGCTCTGAGGCTATGGAGAAGCTTCAGTATAAAAAGCTTGCGATGCCCTACAGCATCTTCGCATTCATTGCAGTCCTCCCCTTCGTGGTAAGCGCATTTCTTACTATGGTGCTTTACTACGTTTTAGCATTTCTCTACAACTGCTTCGCATCGGCAGTAACCTACCTTGAAGGCTGGCTTAAGGAGAACAAAAAGGACGTTCAGCACGCAACCGAGGCTGTGCTTTACTTTGTAACCGTCCCCTTCATCTTCTTCTGCCACGTGCTTCTCTCCGTCTTCGCTATATTCTTCTACTTCACCTGGTTCTCAGCTCAGTGCAGCTTCTTTATAGCTACCCTCGGCGGAACCCGCTGGCAGCCATTCATCAATACGGCTTCCTACTCGGCGGATAATAAGAAGCTTTATGCAAGAGCAAACGCGACCGCAAGCCTTGTATTCTCTCTCGTATCCTTCGTTCTTTATGCGGTTATAACCGTGCTTACCGTTATAGGTCTCTTCGGCGGACTTGATTATGACGTTATGGAGAACCTTCCCGTGCTTCATATCCTTTACCAGATCGGTCTCGGTATTGCAGTTCCGATCATATTCAAGAAGAGCGATACTCCCGATGAGGAGAAGACCGAAGAAAAGCCCGTCTATATCCCCCATACCGATGCAGAGGATAAGCCTGAGGCTTCAGATGATAATGCGACAACTATAACTTTGGTAGATCCTAATAATAACTAAAATTACTTAATAAAACACCCGAAATGCCAACTATCGGTAGCATTTCGGGCGTTTTTTCTTTGTGGGATATAATATCCTTTTATTTACTTGTATTTTTTAACGGCGAACAGCTTAGTTCCCTTAAACGCCGTCTTATGGCACTTCGTTCCCTTAAAGACCGAGATAGTCTTAAGGTTCTTCGAGCCGCGGAAGGCGTCCTTATCTATGTAAGTCACCGTTCTCGGGATAAAAATAGAAGTAAGACCCAAGCAATTAGAGAAGGCGTTGCCCGCAATTTCGGTAACGGAATCGGGGATGATTACCTCTCTGACGTCCGCTCTCGAATCAAAGGCGTAGTTGCCTATGACCTTGACGGTATTCGGTATCTCTACCGATCCGCCGCCGCCCGAATATCTCGTCAGAACTCCGCTTTCGATGACGAACTTCTTTTTAAGCTGCTCTGCCTCGCTCTCTGCCTTATCCTTATTTTCGCTCTTCGGAGTCGGAGCTTTTTCTATCGGCTTCTCCTTAGCGGGTGAGGGTGAGACGAGCTTCGGCGAGGAAGGCTCATCAAAAATTATGGGAGATGGCGCGGGCTTCGGCTTGGGCGCAGGCTTTGCCTCTGCTTTAGGCTTTGGCGCAGTCTTAGGCTTAGGTTCAGCCTTAGGCTTGGGAGCTTCCGCCTTCGGCGTATCTGCGGTCGGAGCCGCTATCGGCTTCTCTTCGGGAATAGTGAATTTTCCGCTCTTATAAGGCGACTCATCGGGAGTATAATATTCAAGCTTATTCTTTGAAGCCTGACCCGATCTCGACGCATAAGTGGTCTTCGTGACCCTCATTCCCTCGGGCGCGTGAATGGTGAGATTATATCCGTGGAAGCAGCCCTTTTCAAGTTTCTTGACTCCCTCGGGCAGCCAGATATGGCAGCGCTTATCTCCGCCGTACCAGAGGCATTCAAACTCTATCACCTCGGTTCCCGGGGAGACTATGATCTCCTCGTAGTGACCCCAGCAAAGCCACCTTCCCAGCTTTTTAAAGGGCGGAAGAGTTATGCTCTTAACGTTTTTGAACTGAAGGCTGTCTGCCGCTATAAAGACAACGTTCTTCGGCAGCTCGATCTCTTCAACCCCGTCAAATCGATAATCGGGATCGGTGAGGTTCACATTATGCGCTATGATCCTCGTATCGGGGTGATAGACCAGCTTTTTCGGCGGATCAATTATATCTACTGCGGCAAGATACGGATTGTTCTCCGAGGGGATGTATTTAACTCCGCCGTATTCGTTATATTTAAATAAAGGAGAGTCTCTGAAAACATCTGTAATGGACTCGAGGCTATCGGGAATTCTGACATTTGAGAGCTTCTCGCATCGGCAAAAAGCTTCAAAATAGATCTCCTTGACGCTATCGGGAATATATACCTCGGTGAGCGATGAGCAGCCTCGGAATGCGGATGAATCTATAAGCTTGACCGAGGTGGGTATTTCGATCGACTCAAGGCTTACGCAATCCTCAAAGGTGCCGCTCTGAATATCCTTGATACCCTTCGGCAGCTTGATCCTTTTCAGCTTCCTCATTCCCGAAAAGGCGCTCTGGGATATAAACTTAACGCTCTTCGGGCAGATTATCTCTTCAACGGGGCAATATGCGTCAAAGGCGTACTGGTCTATTTCCTTAACGCCCTCGGGTATTACGACCTTTTTATCTCTGCCGAGATATTTCGAGAGCTTTCTTTCGCCGTCCGTGAAATCTATTCTATAAGAAAAATCGCCCTCGATCTCGCGGAACTGAGTCGAATACATCCTGATATTATAGTCGTATATTATTTTTGCTACCTCGTCCTTCCTCTCGTCGGGCACGAATTTAAATTGACTGCTCATAAATCCGTTGGTGTTTTCCACGTCCATGGTGAGCGCCCTTATAAGAAGCTCGATCGCCTTCTGCCTGTCGCTATCCGTGGGGCTTGGAATATCCTTGGGATCTACGCGGGACTTGCCGCTCCAGTATTCATATCTATCAGTCAGAAGATAGATCGCGTATTCCTTGGAGCTTGCTCCCTCGCCCGCTTCTGCTCCGAGGCGGTAGTATTCAAGCTCGCGCGGCTTATCCCATATAGAGTAAAGAAGAGCCATAAGAGAATATGCGCCGTCCACGCAAAGGCGTATACCTATATTGCAAAGCTCTATCGCAGCATCTCTGTCTCTCGGGCCTATCGAGGTGCCTGAATTGACGTTCTCGTTATAGTATCTTACCATATTATTCAGAGCATGCCTGCTTCCGTGGCGCGCAGCCTTAAGCCATAGCTTGCGCCTCTCCTCACCGTCCGGCAGCCAAAGTCCCTTAAGATAAAGGCATCTCGGCTCGCAGGCGTCTGCCCATTTCAATATGCTCTCGCGCTTTGTGAACACATCGGTTCTGGGATAACTTGTAGCATCGGGCTTTGCGAAGCCGTAGCGCTCAAGATTATAGAGGTAGATCGCCGCATCCGCCGAGCCTCTTCTCTCCGCTTCAAGCAAAAGAGCCTTACCCTCTTCCGTGTCCGCTCCCTTACCGACCTTGATCATCTTCGAAAGCGCAAGACCAACGTAGCCATCGGCGACTCCCGCCTTGACAGCCTTTCCGAAAAGCTCCTCCGCTACCCGAAGATCCTTATCGACTCCGAGACCCTCATAGTATCTTTTTCCGTCAAGAGCGAACGCCTCGGGCGCGCCTATATCGTAAAGCCTCTTTATATATTCCGCAGCCTTATCGAAGTTTTTGTATACGCGGTTGCCGAGAAGGTACATTTTAGCAAGATACGTAAGCGCGTACGCCGAATTCTCCGCTGCCGCCTTTTCAAGATTGAAGAGAGCCTTTTCGGGATCGGGATCGCCGTCTATTCCAAAAGAATAGTATACTCCGAGCGGACCCTTATATTTATCGCCTGCGGCTGCCGCCGTTTCGGCAATTTTCTTGGCAAGCGAAGAATTCTCTTCCGCGCCGAGGCCGAAGGCGTACGACTCAAAAAGAATATGCGCCGCATCCATACAGCCCTCGCTATAAGCTTCCTTAGCAAATGCAAAGGCGCGCTCGCGGCTGAATTCAACCTCAGCTCCCAAAACGTGCATCTCGGCAAGCTTGCATTTCGCGGCGGCGCTTCCGCCCTTCGCAGCATCAAGTAATTCGTTATAGCTCATACTTCCTCCAACAATGAAAGGTTTTTCTTTATTGTACCATATTCTTTTATTATTTTCAAGTATTACAGTCTCATTTTATGGGATATTGACAACAGAGAGATAAAATGGTAAAATAAAAGAAAAACCGTATGGGAGATCAATATGACTATCAACGAATACCAGAAGCTCGCCATGACAACGCTCAACCCCGCTCTTTCGGAAAAGGATATTATAATCAACGGAGTTATGGGTCTTTGCGGTGAGAGCGGCGAGGCTATCGACATCGTAAAGAAATGGCTTCACCAGGGGCACGAGCTTGACCGCGAGCATCTTATAAAGGAGCTTGGAGATATCGCCTGGTATATCGCTGAGCTTGCGCACGTGCTTGGAGTTCCGCTCGAAGAGGTTCTCGAGAAAAATATAGATAAGCTAAGAAGCCGCTACCCCGAGGGCTTTTCCGTCAAGGATTCCAAGACGAGAGCCGAGGGAGACGTATAATTTCGCCGTTCTTTCACTTGCGTTTTGACACTGCGCAACAATATCAATCATTCATATTTGCTATATTAAAAACCCGAAAATGCTCATAATTATTGGCATTTTCGGGTTTTATTTTGCTTTTTAATTAAATATCATTATAGATCAATACCTTTATTCAGCAGCCTCGGCAAGCTTCTCCTCCGAGACGAAGGTAAGGGTCGCATAGGTGCAAGGCTCATCGTAATGATGCGCATTGTGTATAACGTATATCAGATCCTTACCGTGTATCTCTATGCGGATATCATAGGTATACGTGCCTCTCTCGTTGGTGTTCTTCACCGTAAGAACGTTGCCATCTCTCTCTCCAAAAAGCTCTTCGGTATTGAAGAATCCCGAGGAGTCCTTGAATATAACGCTTGACTCCGAGGGAAACTCTACCTCAACGGGCATATAGAGGACATTAAGGCTTTTCTCGGATGCTACGAGCTTTATCTCATCCTTATCTCTTATCTCACTTTCAAGGAAATAAAAGCTCAACCCCGAGACGGAAATGCTCTTTCCCTCGGGAGCATCGGGCTTGAAGCGGTTATAGTACGGATTGTAGGTATAGCCGCTCTCCCATTTGGGGGTATCGCTGCCGCTCTTATCGGCGCACGCCGTAAGCGAAGCTATGGCAAGGGCGGCAAGCAAGACAAGACAAATTATTTTTTTCATTACTTATTAAGGTGCTTCTCAAGAGCCTCGAAAAGTCCGTTGATGTAGGTCGCGCCGAGCGCTCTGTCAAAGAGTCCGTAGCCGGGCTTGCCTGTCTCTCCCCAGATCATTCTGCCGTGGTCGGGGCGGACGTATCCGTCGTATCCCGCATTAACGAGAGCCTTGACTATCTCATACATATCGATAGATCCGCAAGAGGAAAGGTGAGCTCTCTCCTCAAAGGAGCCGTCATCCATAAGCTTAACGTTACGGATATGCATAAATGCGATCCTATCCATCTTGGCGTACTTCTCTACCATCTTGACGATATCGTTGGTAGCCGCGCAGCCGAGAGAGCCTACGCAAAGGCAGAGGCTATTGGCAGGACTATACACAAGAGAAAGGAATCTATCAAGGTTCTTCTCGCAGGTGATTATTCTCGGAAGACCGAAAATTGGGTAAGGCGGATCATCGGGGTGAATAGCCATGCGTACTCCGCACTCCTCGGCAACGGGAATTACCTTCTTAAGGAACTTCTCGAGATTCTTCCAAAGTCCCTCTTCTCCAAGCTCGCCGTATGCGGTGATAAGCTCGCGCACCTCGCTCTGAGTGTAGCTCGAATCCCAGCCGGGAAGGTGGATATCGTCCTTAAGAGGATCGAGACCTCTCATCTGATCCCAGTACATAACGAGGCTCGTTGATCCGTCGGGATGCTTCTTATCAAGCTGAGTTCTCGTCCAGTCAAAGACGGGCATGAAGTTATAGGTAACGCACTTTACGCCGTACTTTGCGCATCTTCTGATATTCTCGCAGTAGACCTCGAGAAGCTCGTCTACGTTATTTCTGCCGAGCTTGATATCCTCGTGAACGGGGATAGACTCAACAACGTCGAAAACAAGGCCGTGAGATTCACACTGCTCCTTCATCTTTTTGAGGCTCTCCTCGCCCCATACCTCGCCGGGCTTAACGTCGTATACCGCAGAAACGATAGAACGCATACCGGGGATCTGAGAAATATATTCAAGCGAAATGGGATCGCTCTCGCCGTACCAGCGGAATGACATTTTCATATTCATATTATTTTTCTCCTTTTTATTCGGTAAAAATTATTTTCTTAAGGACTTAGGCTTTCTTATGCGGTTGAGCTGCTTATTCATCTTAAGCAGTTCTTCCTTGGTGAAGCTGATATTCATCATACCTACCATGCTGGAAAGACGGAGAACGGTAAAGCCACCCATCATCTGCATCATCTCGGAAGAGACCTCAAAGCCTGCCGCCTTGACCTTTCCATCCTTACCGGTAGACATCTGCTTTTTGAGCTTGAGTCCGAGGCGGATAAACCAGAGCTTGCCGAAGAAGGACTGCATAATATCGGAGATCTTATCGTTAAGGGAGTATCTTCCCTCGGGAGCTTCAACGTCAAACCAGTTGAGAACTGCGCCCTTCTCCTTAAGGATATAATCCTGATTTACTTCGCTGACCTTGCGGATAACGCCCTCGTCTGAAAGCTCGCCTGCCTTCGCAACGAGCTTGGTCTCGCCCTCATTCTTGACCTCGAAATAGAAGAAGTGATCGGGAGCTGACTTCTTGCCGACCGACTCGCCGTTAACGAAAAGCTCTACCTCGGGAAGGTTGGAGTAGACGGTGACCTTCGTTACGTCCTCAACTCTGTCCACGTATCTCTTACCGCAAAGATGAACGAAGGGCTCGTCCGAAAGCCATGCCTTGTAAGCATAGAAGGCATCCTTCTTATACTTTCTGTCCATCGTGATAAGACCCTTATGGTTCTGACCGTTCTC
>JAFTQV010000089.1 GCA_017462605.1 Clostridia bacterium
TGCATACCGAGGATATTATGACATATCCGAGGCGTACAAGTCTCTGCATCATTTATGATTGAACCGCCGTGTACCGAACGGTACGCACGGTGGTGTGAGAGGACAGCTAATCAATTAATGGTTAGCTTCCTACTCGATTATCTATTCCTTTCAGATCTCCTCGATCTTGATAAGGTTGGTATTACCCGAGTGACCGGTGGTATCTCCGCCGGTTATAACTATTCTTTCGCCCTTCTTAAGGCCAAGCTCGCTTGCCGCTATCTTCTTGGCGGTGTAGAAAAGAACGTCCGTTGAAGTAAACTGCTCGCACATAGCAGGGATAACGCCCCATGAAAGCGCAAGCTTACGCCAGGTGCTTTCGTTGGTAGTGAGTCCGATGATAGTGACGGGCGGGCGGAATCTCGATACCATTCTCGCGGTCATTCCCGAGAGGGAGCAGGCAACGATAGTCTTAGCCTTGATATCGATAGCCATAGAGCAGGTCGAGTGAGAGATAGCGTCCGTCATTCTTCTGATCTTGAAGTCGGCGCCGTAAAATCTCTTTTTGTAGTCTATATTCTCCTCGGTGGTCTCAGCGATCTTCGCCATGGTCCTCACCGCCTCAACGGGGTGCTTGCCTGCGGCGGTCTCGCCCGAGAGCATTATCGCGCTCGTTCCGTCATAGACGGCGTTTGCTATATCCGAGATCTCCGCTCTCGTGGGGCGGGGATTTGTGATCATCGACTCAAGCATCTCTGTTGCGGTGATAACTCTCTTGCCGAGCATACTGCACTTAGCGATAAGCTTCTTCTGTATTGCAGGCAGATGCTCAAAGGGCACTTCAACGCCCATATCGCCTCTTGCGACCATAATACCGTCGCACGCCTCGCATATATCCTCGATATTATCAACGCCCGACTGATTTTCGATCTTTGCGATAAGCTCGATATCGTCTGCGCCGATCTCCTTAAGATAATCGTGAACGTCGATCAGATCCTGCTTGCAGGAGACGAAGGAGCAGGCGATATAATCAATTCCGTTCTCAACGCCGAATTTGATATCGCTCTTATCCTGCTCGGAAAGGTAGGTCTGCTTCATGACCTTGCCGGGGAAGCTCATGCTCTTTCTATCCGAAAGCTCGCCGCCCTCAACAACGAGGCAGTTTATGTCATTGCCATTCACGCCTTCAACCTTGAAGGTCATAAGACCGTTGTTAAGAAGAATAGTGTCTCCCTCGGAAAGCTCGCTCGGGAGCTTAGAGTAGCTTACCGAAACTCTCTCGGAATTTCCAATGACCTCGTCTGCCGTGAAGGTGAATTTATCTCCATTGGAAAGAAATACCTTGCCGCCCTCAAAGGTCTTTATTCTGTATTCGGGGCCCTTGGTGTCCAGCATTATCGCAATGGGCATACCAAGCTCCTCTCTTACCGCCTTAACGGTGTCTATTCTTCTTTTATGCTCCTCGTGGGTGCTGTGCGAGAAGTTGAGCCTCGCAACGTTCATTCCCGCAAGGCAGAGGCCCTTGATTACTTCTTCCGTTTCGCTCGCGGGGCCTATCGTGCATACTATCTTGGTTTTGCGCATGGTGTTCCTTTCTGATCAAAGTCTTTTCATAAGATCTGCCGCGGCATCCTTCATAGCCGAGCCGCAGTATTTAAAAAATCATCCGTATTATTTTAGCACAAGAAAAAGAAAAAATCAATGCTTTAACAATAAGTTTTAAGCTTTTCGGGATAGGTTCAAGAGGGCTCGCCTCTTTTGGATCTTCTGTACCGAAGCGGAGAAGAGTTAAACTGCTTTCTGAATGCAACCGAGAAATAGTCAGACGAGGTGAAACCGCAAAGAAAGGATATATATTTTACCGAGTGATCGGTGGTGCATAAAAGCTCCTTTGCATAGCTTAATCTGCAAAGACGGATCTCCTCGGCAACGCCGTGACCGATCGTTTTGAGAAAAAGATGCTTAAGATGAGATTTGCTGATGTGGCAATGCTCGGCTACCGAGGCGAGGGTGATCGGCTCGGTGAAATTTTTTGTGATATACTCCTTTGCTTTCAGGATATGACTATTGTCGCGGAGCTTTATGTTATCCAATAAAGAGGGAATGCCCGTCTCGGTCATGATATAGTCGCTTAAAAGCTTCGCTAAGATCTCCAAGGCCTCAATAATGAGTGCCTCGTCGTCTGCTTTCTTTAATGAAGCTCCTCGAAAGCGCATAAATTCAGGAAGGGAAAGCCCGAGGCGGCTCGATAAGGCTTTATATGTAGCTTCGTGAAGCCTTCCTTCAAAGCCTGTTATCGCGACCATTGATAAAAGATGCTCCTTATAAAATACCGGCAAAACGTATTCCGTAACTCCGGAGAAGCAGGTGCTTTTGGCAACTCCGCCGCTTCGCAATACGCTTTTGACAAAGCTCCGCTTAAGCCTTTGGCATCTTTTTCGGAGAGGATCGTTTCTTTTGATCTTAAGGCAATAGGGATTAGTATGCCACCTGCGGAAGGCGGGGATATCATTGATCCGCGAGCCCTCGAATAAATTGCATTCGTCATATATGATAACGTCAGCTCCGAAGGCTCTTTCAATAATGCGGACAAATTTTTTTATCATATCCAGAACTTCCATTTTAAGGTTCAGCTCCTTTTCAAAGTAATATAGCACAAAATCGAAGTTTTCATATAAATTATAGTGCTATAATGGAGAAAAGTCAATATTTTCTTAGAAAATGGCTTTAATAATAATTTGGAGAAAATAAAATGGAAAAGATATTTATAGACGCGGTCGATTTTGATGACTATGGAGGTTTTATACTTGAGACACAGTTCGTTCGTGAGATGGGGCAGCCTTATCTTATGGCAAACGGAGTAGGCGAAGAGGTGAAGCCCGCTTCGGTTGAATTCTCTGTAAAAGAAAGCGGAATGTACCGTTTCTTTATCAGAACCAAAAATTGGTGCGAGGAGCACGCTCCGGATGGATTGGTCATGGAGGTGGATGCGGAAAGATCGCCTCACGTTTCATCGCTTATGAGGGTCAAGGATTGGTATTTCGAGATAGGCGCGGATTTTTTCCTCACCGAGGGCAATCATACTCTTAAGATATACGATACAACGGGATATTTTGCAAGATTCGCCTGCGTGATCATAACGAATGATTACGATTACACTCCGCCGAAGGAGATATCGAGATTAAAAAGAGAGCGCGACGAGATCAAGGGGATTTCAAGGCAGATCACGGATAAGGGAAAATACGACCTTATAGTCGTCGGCGCGGGAGTCGGAGGCGTCGTTGCGGCAATATCAGCGGCAAGATACGGCTTGAAGACCGCTCTTGTGAATGATCGCCCGAAGCTTGGAGGAAACGCCGCGGAGGAGGCAAACGTTGCGCCCGAGGGCGCGGCACATAGAGGCCGCCATGAAACGGGAGTCGTCTATGAGATCAAAAACTACAGAGAGGATAATAAGGTAAGCTGGTCTCAGGCTTTCTCGAAATTTACCTCGGAAGAGGAAAATCTTACCGTTTTTGAAAATATGCTGCTAACCGATGCAGTGAAGAAGGGCAATAAGATATGCGAGATATATACCGTCAGCACTCTTGATCTTTCCGAATATAAGCTTTCCGCGGATATGTACGTTGACGCAACGGGCGATGGTTGGCTCGGCTATTACGCGGGTGCGGCCTACCGCATAGGCAGGGAAGCGAAATTTCAGCATGGCGAATCCTTCGCTCCCGACGTGGCAGACGGCAATACTATGAGCGGCTGCGCCACGGCAAAGGACCCATATAAGGCGCTATCCGTATTCTTTGGATTTTTAGCGGAGGAAACGGGGAATGACGTTGATTTTAAAGCTCCCGATTGGGCTTTTAAATTACCCGAGGGCGATGCGCTCGGCAGAACTCCCACTCGCGTTCACCGCGGCGAGTGGTGGCTCGAAATGCCAAATGACTATGACGATCTCTTTGAAAATGAGTTCGTGCGTGACTCTATGTTCAGAATGGCTCTCGGTTACTTCGATTGGCTGAAAAACTCATGGAGCGGCAGGGAGGCTGCGCGCGGTTACGCGCTTAAAAGGCTCGCTACATATAACGCAAAAAGAGAGTCGAGAAGGCTTATAGGCGATTATATAATGACTGAGAATGATTATGTTGAAGGCAAGACCTTCTTCGATGCGGTCACCTATTGCGGCTGGAATATAGACGTCCACCACGTGGGCGGTATCTTATCGGGAAATGGGGGAAAATTTACCGCGAATAAGAAAATTCCGATCACCCCCATCCCCTTCGGCTCGCTCTACTCCAAAAACGTGAGCAACCTATTTATGGTAGGCAGATGCATCAGTGTAAGCCACGTTGGCTTAGGACCCGTGCGAGTTCAGCTCACTGCGGGAACTATGGGGCAGGCGGTTGCCGCTGCAGCGTTTCTTTCGAGAAAATATTCTGTCACACCGAGAGGGATCAGAGAGGAGTATATAGAAGAGCTGCAGCAGATGCTGATAAAGGACGGTATGTCGATCCCCGGAATAAGCCATGGCGATAAAGCCGATCTGGCTCGCTCGGCAAAGGTCTCTGCCACCTCTTACATTGCGGGTGGCTCGCCCGAGAACGTTCTGAACGGAAAAATGCAGAGAAGCGACGGTAAGGACTACGCGTGGATATCGGAAGAAGGACTGCCTCAAAGCATAACCCTTGCCTTCACCAAGACCGAAAGCGTAAGCCAGGTAAGACTCACCTTCGATGTCCCATTTCAAGAATATAAATACGGCTATATGGAGCAGCCCGAAAGGTTAGATACCGTCACGGATCTTTCGCTCTCTATCTTAAGCGATGGCGAGTGGAAGGAAATAAGGACCGTAAGAGATAATATTCAAAGACTCGTTGTCATTGATTTCGATAAAGTTTCACTAAATGCGATAAAGATCACAGTTTTGAAAACAATTGGTAGCAAAAACGCAAAAATAACCGAAATAAGGGTGTATTGATCGATCGCTTTACTTTAAGCATTATTTGTATTTTGTAGTTTTGATGTTACAAATTCGTCCATCGCATAGCTCATAATGATATTATAGCCATCTTCTAAAGGATAGTTAGTTTTGATGCATTTGGCGATACTTATTATATCGTTCTCGTTATAAGAATCCTTGCGCAAAAACCATATTGAATAAGGGGCGCAGCAAGGGTATTCCTTTAAGAAAGCCGAGTACGAAATGCCGATGACGTGAATTTCGTCTTTGACGAATATTATCGCACTCTGCGCCTGGAAAGCGAGCTTTCCGATCTTCGAGTGGATAATGTGAACCCGATTCGCGCGCCGAACCGCGAGCGAACAAAGAGAGAACAAATCGGTTATAATAAAGCCGAAATGTCCTCTCTTTTAAATGTAGAACAGTAAAAAGCACACCATTATGACAAATCGCATGTGCTGAAATTTGTTTCGCAAATCAATTCTTGCAGGGAGTGAAAGCGAGATGCCTTGCTTCCTTTCAAAGGGTGAAAGCAAAACGGATCCACCACATAGTGTTTTTGGAATACGACTTTTGTCTTTATGCCGCTTGTGTAGAAAAGAAAATACATTTCGTCAGATTTTCTTTCTCCGATGCAATAATCGGAAGCATAATTGTGCTCTGCCTTGTAATTCAATGCACAAGTGTGAAAATCAATTTCATGCAACGATCCGGTATTATCTCGATAAATAATACCGCTGGATTCATTTTCTTTTTTTCCGCGATTTACAGCAACAATATCCGTATCTCGAACTATAATAAAGTTCATAGTGCTTAGCTCCTTTTAAATAGTATTATATCACACTATCGTAAATAAATCAAGGCGTAGGCTTGTATATCATCCGTCTAAAACGAGCATATCTCATTTTTGACGAGTATATCATCAAAACGAAGTTTTGTATATGGCAGATGAAATCCAATCCAAGCTTGGTTGAAATTAAATCCCCTCACCCGCCGTCGAGGCGGATTTCATCCCACGCAAGTGGGATTTCATCGTTAATACGATTTATCCCACCCGAAAGGGTGGATTTAGTTTTTTTAGATGACGGGAATAATTCAAATGAAACAGCGGTGAGAATTACCCACCGCTGAAAGAAAAGTTTTTTGCAAGGGCAGAGATTATCCGCCCTTGCACTTTTTTGTTTAAATTTTACTCTTTATAACCCCAAACAACGGGACAATCTGAATAGTTCCAATCAGAGCTCCAACCGCTTGGCTGGCTTGCCGCTTCGCAGTATATAGTAAGGCTTGTGCAATCTTCGAATGCACAATTGCCAATGCTTGTAACGCCATTCCCAATAGTCACGCCCGTAAGACTGGTACAACCACGGAACGCATAAGAGCCGATGCTTGTGACGCTATCCGGGATAGTTACGCCCGTAAGACTGGTGCAACCACGGAACGCATAATTGCCGATGCTTGTTACGCTATCAGGGATTATAAGCGCTGTCACAAGTGTTCCGTTAAGATAGAGATTGCCTGCATAACATAAAGGATTTGCACTACTACTACCGAATGATATTCCACACCATACGGCTATATCTGTGATATATACGCTCGTAAGGCTGGAGCAATCTTCGAACGCATAATCGCCGATGCTTGTGACGCTATCTGGGATAGTCACACTTGTGAGCGAGGAGCAA
>JAFTQV010000090.1 GCA_017462605.1 Clostridia bacterium
GGCGAATACGGCGAGCTTATCGACAGAACGATCGACGAGCTTTCTTCCTATATGAAGAGTATGGGCAAGTCGTATGAGGATCACTTCGCAACGCTTTACAGGTGGGCGCTTAACAGTATCACACGAGAAAAAAGCGCGCGTGAGTCTTCCGAAGGTTCATACCGCGGCAGAGGCGCGCCTGCCGCCAGGAGTCCGAAGCCTCGCTACGGAGATTTTGACCCCGAGGAAGCAATGCGAAGAGCGATAGAAAGAACGTTTTCATCGTGAAAAAGCGAAAAATCAGAATGATTTTATTTAAATATAGCTTTACTTCAATATAAATTACCCGTTGCGGCTCCTGAAAAATAATCAATAGCTAAAGTCAGAACTCCGCAAATTCGAGCCTAATCCTCTATATCCGTCAGCTTCGAGACGGTAGTACCGAGAACCTCGGCGATCTTGAAGAGAGTTTTGAGCGAAGGACAGAAAAAGCAATTAGGAGCCTCAAGCTGAGAAACGTATCCCGCCGAAAGCTCGCACGCCTCCGCAAGCTCCTCTTGAGTCATTCCCTGCAGCTTTCTGTAATAAGCGATCTTCAAGCCTATTTTTATCAAATTCATTTTATATTGACTGTCTATCATCACGTTCACCGTATCTTATCATATATTGCCGCGTCACTCTGAAAGCATTTGCTTTATAATCTTCGGCAAAAATATTCTACCTTATTTACTTTTTAATTGTTATATGATAAAATATAGTAAACCTTATATATTATATAAGGAATACGCAAGGCGGTAATACAAGTATGAAATATCACGTCACCGAAGGTGACATATCGCGCCTTTCGAAAGAAAGGCATATCGAATCGAGCAAAGCGAGATATATCGAATTCATCTTTCGTGAACGTATTTCGCGAAAGTGAATATATCGACTCACCGAAGGTGACTGAGGGGGGCAGCGCTTCTTATCGCGCTTATAGCAGACTTAAGCTCCTCATCGGTCGGTACTCTTTCGGGCAGAGTGTTTTTCATACCGAGCGCTTCGTATTTCGAGGCGGCAAGGTTGTGGTATGGAAGCACCTTTATTTTCGTTATGCCCCCTACCGTGTCGAGAAATTCGGCGATTGCGGTGATCTCGGAGTCGTTGTAACCCGGCACGAAGGGTATCCTTATCTCGATAGCCGCGCCGCGCGAGGATATGTATTTAAGGTTATTGAGTATCAGACTGTTATCTCTGCCTGTGCATCTTTTATGCACCGCGGGATCGATCGCCTTTACGTCGTATAGAAACACATCGGTATAGGGAAGAACCTTATCAAAAGCTTCCCTCGGGACATAGCCCGAGGTATCAACGGCGGTGTGTATTCCCTCTTCCTTAAGGCGCGAGAGTATCTCGGCGGCAAAATCTGCTTGCATGAGGCATTCTCCGCCCGAAAGAGTAACGCCGCCGCCCGAATTTTCATAAAACGCGCGATCGGAAAGCAGCTCGGGCAGTATCTCATCCGCCGTTACCTGCCTGCCGTAATATTTTATTGCCGAGTTCGGGCAGACCGCCTCGCACTCACCTCTGCCGAGGCATTTATCGCGATCAAATATATGCCCGCCCTCGGTAAAGCTATGCGCCCCTTCGGGGCAGGCTTTCGCGCACGCGCCGCAGCATTTGCACTTATGGCGGTAATACGCGACCTCGGGCTTCATCGATATGCCCTCGGGATTATGGCACCACACGCAGGAAAGAGGGCAGCCCTTGAAGAAGAGGGTTGTTCTTATTCCGTCACCGTCGTGAATGGCGAAGCGCTTTACGTCAAAAATCATTCCTTGGCTCATAGACTATCTACTCCTCGCTCATACTGTCTATCAGATTGTTCTGCGCCGCCTCGTCAAGGTCGGTAAAATATACGTTCCAGCCGCAAAGGCGCACCTGGAGATTTCGATACTTTTCAGGTTCTTTCTGAGCCGCTCTCAAAGTCTCGGGAGAGAGAATATTCATCTGGATCGCAAATCCGTCGCCGTCAAGGTAGGTCTTAAGAAGACCGTACATTATCTCGCTGCCCTCATCTCCTTTGACGCTTGAGGGGTGAAGAGATATATCAAGAACGGCGCCGTCCGGGATGAGGCTATGACTCTGCTCCGTTACCGAGCGGATGATGCCCGTCACACCTCTTTTATCCATTCCTATGCTCGCAGAAAGATTTTTAGAGACAGGCTCCCCCTTGTACCTTCCGTCCGGCGATGCCGCAAGCTTTTTGCCGAAGGCGAATATCCAGTCGATCGAGAAAAGTCCGAGTCTGAAAACTCCGCCCCTGCCGTTATCCTTATTGTTGACCATATCGGAGAGCATATGTACAACTCTTGAGGTAAGGGCATCCGCCTCAGGATCGCCGGAGCCGTATTTTGGATAGCTGTTTCTTATTTTCGCGCGAAGCTCTTCGCCGCCCGCCCAGTTTGCGGCGAGAATATCCCAAAGTGCGGGAAGGGTGATAAGCTTATCCTCGTATACCGCGCGCTTGACCGCAATCAGACCGTCTATAAAGGTGGCGATGCCGAAGGCGCATACCGAGGAGTTATTGTACTTAGCTCCGCCCGAATAAACGTCAACGCCCTTCGCCATAGCATCCGTGTAGGTAGCAGATAGAATTGGGGTCATAACTATATCGGGGTACTTCCTCTCTATCCTTATTACCTCATCGATGGCGGTATCAATAAAGAATGATACTTCCTTCATAACCTCAAGGAAGAAGCTCTCAAAGTCGGGGTACGTTTTGCCCCTTTTCAAAACAAACTCTGTTGCCATAGGCAAAGAGACTCTTCCGTTCAAGGTGCAGGGCAGCTCCTTGCCCACAGCGGAAGGCTCATAACAGCCAATAAGCGTATAATTGTTTGCATCTTCGGTGGAAATGCCGATATTTTCAAGCGCTGAGATTACAACGCGCTCGTTGACAAATACAAAGCTATTGTTGCCGCCCTTGACAAGCTCAAGTATCATAAGAATGAGTTTTTTGGGAGTCTTATCCGAGCATTTAACGTGTATTTTCGGGTCGGGCAGGGAGAGCTTTCCGTACTCCGAAACGATAATATAGGTAAGCTCATTCGCCTCGCTTCCGATGTCAAAGGGAATATTGGCAAGCGTCCTCATGCTGTTCCATTTATAGAGGAAATAGCGCATAAGCTCGCGTATCTCCTCCTCGCTGACTCCCCTTTCCCGATCCTTGAGATAGAAGGGATAAAGGAGCTGATCGATAGATCCGAGCGAGCGAAGGACAGCGCCGTCCGCAAACTGCTGCGCCCTATAAAAAATAAAGTAAAGCTGCATTGCCTCGGCAAGCGTTTCGGGGGCGCGTTCGGCTATCGCGGATAGGTTCTCCGCGGTAAAATCGGACGAAGGCGAAACGGTGAGCGATACCGCATCCCGAAGCCTTTTTATATAGGTTATAATTCCCTCGTAAGCCTCGATGACCGCCGAATAAAAAGCGCATTTCTCGGGGGTGGAGCCCAAGGTCTCACGCTCGGCGCGAAGCAGCTCCCGAGCCTCGGCAATAATGCCCGGTATACCGAGCCTTAATACGCGCTCCCAATCGGGGGCGGTATGCCCGAAGTCCGCCATTGCCTTCATTGCGCCCGCCTTAATAAGCATCTTTGTGTCCTCACTGCGGCAGAGCCTCGCCCTATGCTCATCGTCTCTTATGCGGACGGGCGTGCATTCCACGTCGCAAAGATCGGCAAAAATGTCACACGGGTTGACGAAAACGTCCGTATTTTCAAAAAAATAGCGGATAGCCTTACCCTTTCCGAGAATATGATGCTCCTCGGCATCGTAAATATCACGCATGGCGCGGTAGAGAGACTCCCTTTTCTCTTCGTTGCTCTTTTCCTTCACCTTTTCGTACTGACCGTCCATAAATTCTCTTGCGGTCTCAAATGGCAAAATGCGCATAAGATATCTCCTTTATACAAAAAATATTCTGCCCTTATTATATATCGTCCCCGATCCCTTGTAAATGCAATATTTGATCAAAATGGATTTTTCGAGCATTTTTCTTGACTTTCTTTGTTGGTAGGAGTATACTGAAATAAAAACGCACGGAGAGTTTTTTATGGAAGGCTATGAAAGGATAATAAATATACATAAGGTGTGGGGAGGCAGGCTTGCCGTTGGCGTGAAGGACAATAGGAGATGGGGCAGAGAGACGGATGCCCTCGTCTATTTCACCGAAGGCGAGGTGACTTATACCTTCGATCCCGATCTTGGCGGCATCCTCAAGGCTCGCCGCGGCACGGTCATTCTTCTGCCTAAAGGAAGCCGCTATTTTATGGATATACATTCCCCTTCGGGGTTTATCTGCGCGGATATCGATCTTGATGAGCGAAGCTATATTCGCAAGGCTGAGCTTTTTCCTACCGATGCATCCTGCGTCTCATCCGACTTTTCAAGGCTGCACTCGCTCCTTGGCAAGACCTCGCCCGAAGCCCGCGCCGATGCATTCGCCGCGATCTGGACTATCCTATCCGCCTGCCTTAAATCGAAGCGAAAAAAATATACGCGCTCCGATATCATTCTATCGGGCGCGCTTGAATATATAAATGAAAGCTTCTCCGAGCCGACCCTCACCGTCCTTGATATCGCCTCGGCGGTCGGAGTCTCGGAGCCTCATCTCGGCAGAGTTTTTCGCGAAAAGCTCGGAGTATCTCCCATGCGGAGAGTGAATCTTCTTCGCATAGAAAGAGCGAAGGATCTGATATCAAGCTCCAATTTGCAAATATCCGAGATCGCGCAGCTTTCAGGCTTTGCCGATCCTTATTACTTTTCGAGGGAATTTAAAAAAACCGCCGGCATAACGCCGACGGAATATAGAAAAAATATCAGCTGCTGATAAGAAGGATTTGGCTATTTCTTTCTCCAGGCGAGAATGCCGTCATCAAAATCCATGCCCGAAAGCCGCTTTGCGTTAAGCGCGGGGTCGGATAGATCAAGGTCGTAGGTCTTATCCGTGTAGCTTGAATCTATCTGCCAGCCGAAGGGATCGGAGAAGGTGACCGAGGCAAGATTTTCGCAGCCTCTGAAGGCAAGCGGCTCGATCAGCTTGACCGAGCTTGGGATAACTATATCCCTAAGGGACGAGCAATGCTCGAAGGCATCCTCGGATATGACGGAAGTCCCCTCGTCTATCGGAAGATAGGCAAGAGATGAGCAGTAGCTGAACGCGCCCTCGCTGACGTCCTTGACCTTCGTGACCTCTGTAAGAGAGGAGCAGCCAAAGAAGGCGTACGAGCCAACGTACGCGCCGAGGGGAAATACCGCGCGCTTCAAGGAAGAGCAGCCGTAAAACGCGCTTTGACCGACCGTATAAAAGCCGACGTCGGGCAAGACGACCTCTTCGAGCGCTATGCATCCGCCAAACGCCTGATAGCCTATCTCGTGAAAATACATAGGCCCTTCGCCTTCCTCGAAATCGGTGTATTCGTTTTCGGGGAAGGTTACTTTTTTCAGCTTCACGCAGTCCTCGAAGGCAAAATCAACGACGTCTACCACAGGCTTTCCATCCACCTCTTTGGGTATCACCGCCTCGGTGGCATCCTTCTCGCAATCAAGAACAGAATAAGCCTTGCCGCCGTACGTCTCCTTCAGGGTAAGAGGTCCGTAGGACTTGTAATTATCGTACATATTATATAAGCTCCCCATTTAAGCTTTTCAATGTGTTGAACGCCTCGGCATCCACTCTGTTGACAGTCATGGGAGAGACGGATACGTATCCCTCTTCAAGCGCAACCGTATCTCTTTCCATATCGGAAGGATCCTCGTCCGGGATCTTCTCACCCGTCTGAAGCCACATACTGTTCTCTTCGTCAACAACTATAAAACCGTCGTTAAAATAAGGCGTGCCTTGCTTGGTTATGCGTATTCCATTCGCCGCCTTCGGTATATTGACGTTATAGAGATTATTAACCTCAAATAACTTATTTTTGCAAATAAAACTATACATATCATCGAGATATCCGACGGCTTCATCAAGTGAGTCGGGGTAGGTTGATATGGCAATAGCATTGAGCTTCCAATAGCCTGCCTCAAATATTGCGGCAACCGTGCCCGAATAGATAACGTCTATACCGACGTTGACTCCGCGGTTTATCCCCGAAAGAACGAGATCGTATTTTCTCCGAAGCCCGCTCACCGCAAAGCGCACGCAGTCGCCGGGGGTGGAGTCCATAGAGTAAGCCTCAACGCCCTCGAATATATCGACCCTTTTTATTTCAACGGGGGTGACGAAATTTATCGCGTGGCTCTTTCCGCTCTGCTCGGTCTTGGGGGCAACGACGGTGACCTCGCCATGCTTTTTCGCCCAAGCAACAAGAGGCTTAATGCCCTCGGCAAAAATTCCGTCGTCATTGGTTATAAGTATCTTCATTCAAAGCTCCATTATATCAGATCTTGGTGATTTTTCTTGTATTCGCGAAGCAGCTCGTCCGCCTCCGAGATAAGGCGCCGCCTTTCCGCCTCGGAATAGACGGTAGCGCCCGCGGCGCAGGCGTGACCGCCGCCGTGGTATTTTTCCGCAAGCTCGCTGACGGTGACGAAGCGCGAGCGAAGTCTTACTCTTATCTCGCCGTCGCCCTCAATAAAGGCTATCCAGATAAGGCTGCCCTTGATCGAATCCATATAGGAGACGGATGCGCTCGCATCCTCTCTCGAAAGACCGAATTTTTTCTGCATTCTCTTGGTGACGTAAAGGTGGGCAACGCCGCTCTCGGTCCTCTTCATCTTGCGGCGCGCGTAGGACTCAAACTTATAGGAGTCAAATTCTCTCATATAGAGATTTGCGTAAAGGCGCTCTGTGTCTATACCGAAGTCAAGAAGCATTCCCGCAAGCCTCATAGTTTCGCCCGAGACCTCACGGAAGCGGAAGCGCCCCGAGTCTGTGACCATACCGCAGAATATATATTCCGCCGCCTCGGGAGTCATCTTAAGCTCATCGCGGAAGGTATCGTAAAATGCGGCGATCATCTCGCACGCGCTCGATCTATGCTCCTCTACCCATTCAAGGTCTCCATACGACTCAACGGGGATATGATGGTCGATCTTCACTCTCTCGCGGCAGAGGCTGAGCTTATCGTTTGAGAGCCTTTTCACCGTTGCCGTGTCTATCGCAATGCCGAGAGCATCGGCGTAATATTCATCGGGGTAAAGCTCCTCTTCGCCGCCAAGAAAGGCAAGGTGAGCCGAAAAATCCTTATTCTGAAGCACTATCTCCTTCTCGGGATAGGTTGCCATAAGGAGCGCCTGCAAGCCCTTCGTTGAGCCTATGGCATCGCCGTCCGGGCGGAAGTGGCGAAATATTATTATCTTATCATACTCCTTGATCTTATCAAGGATAGGCTTTAATTTTTCCTTCATTTTGCTAACCTCACTTTACATAGAAAGGGCTTTAAGCTCTTCGACTACTTCCATAGCCTCGGCTCTATCCTTAAGAGTCGCGCCGCTTGCCTTGGCGTGACCGCCACCACCGTGACGGGTGGCAACTCCGTTGACGTTATACTTTGACGAGCGAAGCTCCGAGAGGACTCCATCCTCGGTCTCGGTGAAGTTCACCCAGGTATCGATGCCCTTGATATCGCCCATAACGTTGACCATTCCGCGGGAGAGCGTGAAGTTATCCCTGCCGTATGACCTTGCATCATCGAGGGTGGTATATATGTATGCGACACCCGATCCCGCATCCTGAATTTTCAGAACGAACTTGGCTCTCAGCTTGATAAAATCAAGGTCGTCCGAGTAGAGATTTTTAAATATATCAGCGGTGGAGAATTCGGTCTTCATAAGGTGAGACGCGAGGCGGTGAGTATCCTTCGAGGTGCTGTCATACCTGAATCTGCCCGAATCCGTCACCATACCGCAGTAAAGCGACTTTGCGGCGAGGGGAGTAAGCTCAAAGCCGCCCTCGATAGCAAGCTCGGTGATCAGTCCGCAGCAGCTTTCGTACGAGGTATCCGTCACTTCAATATCGCAAATTTTCTCAACGAAGATATGGTGATCTATGCGAGCGGTTGCCGCGGCATTCGTATATCTGCCGTCTGATATCAGAGCAGCCGCCGAGGTATCAAGCACTATTGCGAGAGCATTCTCATAGAGAGAGTCCTCGACCTCGTCCATCTCCGAGCCTTCCATAAAAGCGTATCTGCCCGCACCGTCTCCGACTGCGTATATCTTCTTTTCGGGGTAGGCGGTCTTAAGCATTTCGCATAGACCTATCTGCGCGCCGAGCGCGTCTCCGTCCGGGTTCTTATGGCGGTGGATTATTATCACGCCGTATTCCTTAATCTTTTCGATTATTCCTTCAAACATATTTTTGCCCCTTTTTCGTATTCTCTTTATTTTAGCATAAATTCAAGCGCTTTTCAATGAGAGAGGCTAAAAATGTCACAAAATCTTTTAACTTTTTTGGAATTTTTTTATTTAAGAGTTGCATTCATAGGAAAAATATAGTAAAATAAAGAAAAGACGCTAAGCTCCTAAAGATATAGAAAGGTAGAACCGCTATGGAAATATTTCAGGAAGCAATGAATATCGAGACCCCGAAGGGCAGACCGAAAATGGCGATCTGCTACGATTTCGACCGCACTCTCTCGCCGGACGATATGCAGACCTTCACTCTCATACCCTCGTTTGGAGTGGATAAATCCGAATTCTGGCATGAGTCAGACACTCTTGCGCACGATAATCTTATGGATAATAATCTTGCCTGGATGTATGAGCTTATCAAATATTCAAAGTTCAAGGGCAAGTCGCTTCGCCGCGAGTATTTCAAGGAGATCGGGCGCGACGTCCAGCTTTACGACGGTGTGGACACCTGGTTTGAAAACGTCAACGCGTACGCAGACGAAAAGGGCATTGACGTTGAGCATTACATAATATCCTCGGGTCTTAAGGAGATCATCGAGGGCAGCCGCATCGCTCCTTACATCACGAGAGTGTACGCCTCGAGCTACCTCTACTCTGCGGACGGTATTGCCGAGTGGCCCGCGCAGGTCGTCAACTACACCACGAAGACTCAGTTTATATTCAGAATAGCCAAGGGCTATCTTGAGGAGTACGACCAGAGGGTCAACGACTCCGTTCCGCATAGTGACAGAAACGTTGATTACGACAATATCGTTTATATAGGCGATAGCGCTACCGACATCCCCTGCATGACTCTCGTTAAGTCCAAGGGCGGCTATTCTATCGGCGTTTGGGATCCCGAGACGGGCAATAAGAAAAAGGTCTATAAGCTCTTTGGAGACGGCAGACTCAATTTCTACGCCCCCGCGGTCTACACGACCGATAGCCCGATCTTCGGATATATGAAGGAAGTTATTGACGAGATCGCCGCAAAGCAGAAGCAGAAGGACCGCCGCTCGGAGCTTTCCGACGCCGCCGAGAGCTTCAAGCGCAAGAGCGCCGCAAGTGCAATAATCGACTCGGTCAGAGACGAGCTGACAGACGAAGAAAAGGCAGTCGCCGAGAAGATACTCAAAAAAATCAAATAACCGAATATTAAGAGAGCATTTCATCCGATCTGCTCTCTTTTAATTTTCGGCGGGAGTGATACAGGGGTAGCGCTGTTTGCCCTTGTAGAAAAGGCTCGATATGTCACCTTCGGTGACGTGATATTATAAAGCCTTCCTCCGAGAGGAAGGTGGCATTTTCGAAAGAAAATGACGGAAGGAGCCTGCGATAGCATTCGTTATCTCGAAGTAACGACTTCAAAAATAAAACTGCACGCGCTCTCCTTCACCCGACTCCGTCGGGAGCTTCCTCCCGGAGGAAGCCTTTTTATGCCGAGTACAAACGAAAGCCGCCATCGCACGTCATCCTGAGCGGAGCAAAGCGGAGTCAAACTGCGAAGCAACAACAAGCCTCGGCGCAGTTGGGATCTCGCGGGAATATGATTATCAATCTCGCCCAGATCCTTCGCGGCGGTGTTTTTTCTCGTTGTCATTCTCGAGCGAAGCGAAGAATCTCGAGAAAAAACACCTTGCTAGAGGATGACACCTAAAGGTGTCGGGCGAGGCTTGCCGAGTGAGGAGGAAAGCATCGATTTTACCTCATCCGCCTCGTTCCTCGGCACCTTCCCCAAAGGGGAAGGGTAAAATTTCACTGAGTCTTGCCAAGTACAAA
>JAFTQV010000091.1 GCA_017462605.1 Clostridia bacterium
GTTGACCTCTTTATCGCGAACGAGCCTTTCGTAGTCGACAGCGTAGGCAATAGCGAATTCCGAAAGATAGACGTCGTCTACCATGACCTCGGGCAGATATTCGGCAAGCGTGCATTCGGTATCGATCTCAACGAAATATCTTTCCTCGGGCTCTCCGCGCTCCCGATCCTCACAGTCCTCGAGGTCATCATCATCGCCCTCGTCCTTGATGACGGAGGCATAAGGCTTGCCCTTGGTTACTATTGAGACGTGAGGCTTCGGCAGATCCACGTAGACCTCTTTTATCGCCTCAAGCCTTGCGTATTCCGATATGGCTTCGTACGCTTTACCAAGGCGCGCACGTCTTGAGAGCGGGACGGCAGGCCAGAAATAATAACCCAGCTCTTCGGTGAAAAGCCTTGTCAGAAGACAACCCTTATAATAAGAATGAGCGATCTCGTGACCGTAAATATCGGGAGTTATATACGCGGCAGCCTTGCTTCTTTCATCGTCGCTAAGAGAAAATTCCGAATAGAAAACATTCCGCGGCACAAATTTCAGCTTCATCCTTCGCTCTCCTTTTCCGCTATGGGCAATTCAAGCTTCGCGTAAAAGCTTCTCGAGCCTATTATACCCACAGTTCCGTATTCAAATCTTATATCAAGCAGCTCGGAGAGCTTTTTGCAGGTCTTGAGTCCGATCTTATTGCTTTCCGCCTGATCCTTACGGTCGCCGACGAAGTTTTTGATGACAAGGCTAACCCTCTGCCCTCTGACGCCTATCGCCACGGCGACGGGCTTTTTCTCGTCTGCGTACTTATATATATTTGAAAAAAGATTATCTATTATTCTCGCGAGCTTCGGCGCGTCCGTTGAAACCTTAATATTATCGGTTATCATCTTACCCATATGGACACTCACCTTATACGAGCGCTCGCCGAGAAGAAGAACGTGCTCGGAGAGGAGCTGATCGAAAAGAGTTTTAGCTCCGTAGTGAGAAAACTCAGCCTTAACGTTATTATCACCGAAGACGAGAAAGTAATTGAAAAGATCGTCCGAAAGCTCTTTGAGCTTAAGAGCCGTGCCCTCGGATGCCTTAAGGTATTCCTGCATCACGCTGTCGTCCGAATAGCTCTTCATTATATCGAGATAGCCGAGAAGGACGGTAAGCGGCGTTCTTATATCGTGCGACATCGAGGTGATAAGCTCCGAGTTTGCCGTCAGAGCCTCTTTTTCCTTCTCAAGGCTCGAGAGCATCGTGGTTCTCATCTCTTCAACGTTTCTCGTCAGCTTTGAAAATTCGTTGTCTCCCTTTTGCACCCTTATCTCGGTATTCATATCCTTCTCGTAAACGAGGCTGACGTCCTGCGCGAGCCTCGAAATGTTTGAGGTAAGCCTTGTGAAATACAGCATAAGCACGATAACGAGAACTACGAACGCCGATACGAGGCTTGCGATATTCGCAACGTCATAATAGATATACTCGGTAAAATCAACGAGAGAGACAAAAAGAGTGCCGTCCGTAAAATCGATGGGTCTTTGACCGTTCTTCTCGGCGAGCGCTATGATCTCATCTCTCGTGGGATAATCTACCGTTATACCGCCGATAGTACCTTCCTGGCTTCCCGAGCCTTCGTTGCCCTTATCCTCCTCTGCGTCGCCCCCATCGCCTGCAGGCTGATCATCCGCAAAAGAATCGTCCTTATCCGCGTCTCCCTGCAAGTCGTCATAGAAAAGCTGATTGTCTTTATAGAGAAAAACGTAAACGTTTCTATTGCCTCTTGCCCACCTTGTAATTTGCTTGGTGTCATTGGAAGAAACCGCGTTTGTGACTATAAAAGTTTGCAGATCGCTGATGTAGTTCTCGTATCTTTCCTCTCTTGACTCTCGGGAATTATACTCATTTTCGACCCAATTATTCACAGAATCTCTTACGATAAAATAGGTGATGACGCCAAGCGCAGTACCAAGTATTATGGCTATAAGCATTCCTGCTCGCAGGGAGCGGAATAATCGCCCGAAAAAGTCCTTTATCTTCTCAATCAATCTGATAACCTCTTCCCCAGACAGTTCTGATTATTTTGGGTGATGACGGAGCATCCTCGAGCTTGCGGCGAAGGTTGAGGATATGTACCGTCACCGTATTATTGGACGAGGGCAGAGGTATCTCTCCCCATACCGATTCATAGATCTCGTCCGAGCTTATGGCTCTGCCTCTGTTTGCCGAGAGGAAAAGCAAAAGCTCCATTTCCTTATCTCTTATATCGAGCGGCTCGCCGTATTTAAGGACCTCTCTTGTCTTGGTATTAACCACAACGCCGTATCCGAGATTAACGGTATCAAGAGAGTCGAGCGACTTTCTATCGTATCTTACGTATCTTCTCGTCAGAGCCTCTACCTTAAGAAGAAGCTCCTTCGGTCCGAAGGGCTTGACTATATAATCGTCTCCACCCTTGCCGTACGCCTCCTCCTTATCGCTATCGAGCGATTTAGCGGTAAGAAAAAGCACGGGCACGTCCGAAAACCTTCTGATCTTCTCCAAGGCATCAACGCCCGAAAGCCCGGGCATCATAATATCCATAATACAGAGATCTATATCGGCATTCTCCGAAACGGTATTGACAGCCGACTCGCCGTCCGCCGCCTCAAGAGTCTCATAGCCCTTGCTTTCAAGCAAAAGCTTTAAGACCTTTCTTATTTCGATCTCGTCGTCGGTTATAAGTATCTTCATACTCTCTGCCTCTTTTCTCGCCGCGATTATATAGCGGAGCATATTTTTACATTTTATATTGTAGCACAAATCAATCGGGATTTCAATAGGGATTTTTGGAAGAAAAAAGCCTGCCCGATATACCAACCTATCGGGCAGACGTAAGCTTTACATATTTTTATCAGTAAAAGATATCAATAATTCTCCTTGCGAACCTCGAAGAAGCTCTGAGGATGAGCGCATACGGGGCAAGCAAGAGGAGCCTTGAGACCCATTACGAGATGTCCGCAGTTGCGGCACTCCCACATAGTCATCTCACCCTTAGCGAATACCTGCTGAAGCTCAACGTTGGAGAGAAGCTTGCGGTATCTTTCCTCATGCGACTTCTCGATAGCCGCTACCATTCTGAACTGAGCCGCAAGAGCCTTGAAGCCCTCTTCCTCAGCCTCTTTAGCGAAGGTATCGTACATATCGGTCCACTCATAGTTCTCGCCCTCTGCTGCCGCAACAAGGTTTGCCGCGGTATTGCCAAGTCCGCCAAGAGCCTTAAACCAGAGCTTTGCATGCTCCTTCTCGTTCTCCGCGGTCTGAAGGAAGATAGCCGCGATCTGCTCGTAGCCTTCCTTCTTAGCGACAGATGCGAAATAAGTATACTTATTTCTTGCCTGAGATTCGCCTGCGAATGCAGTCATAAGATTCTGTTCTGTTTTAGTTCCCTTAAGTTCCATTTTTAAATTCTCCTTGAATTTATATTGTTTTTTTAATTTAAATTTTGATGCCTGCAGCTCTCGCAGACGTATCTGAGCTTAAGCTCATATGCCTCGATGTCCTCACCCGAGATCCTTTTGAGATCCTCAAAAAGCCGAGGCGCGCCAACGTCTCTGACTCCCTTACATACAGAGCAGATGAGATGACCGTGAAGCGCTGTGTCCGAATCGTAAAGATCGGCTCCGTCGTCTCCGCTTATCCTTCGGATAATGCCTTCCTTTGCAAGCTCCTTGAGGTTATTATACACGGTAGCTCTTGAAATTCCCGGCATCAGATCCTTTGCATAAGCTAAGATCTCATCAGCCGTTCTATGCTTCCCATGGCAAAAGTCAGAGCGGAAGATCGAAAGCATCAATGCCTTTTGCTTTGTCATATTTACCTCGTTTTAGACAAAGTTTAGTTTTTTTGGACTTTGTCTAAAAACATTATATCAAAAGACATTTCATTTGTCAATAGCTTTTTTGAATTTTTTTATCAAATTTCAAGATATCCGAAGATGACCTTTAAAGTATTGTATACTCCGTCCTTATGGCTTCTTTCATAGCCGTGGCTGGCGTAGACGCCTGCTCCGATCAGACCGTGCCTGATATCGCTTCCCGCGCCGAGGGTTGCTTCAACGTCCGAGCCGTAATGAGGATAGACGTCGACCGCGTAATCGGCTCCCGTCTCCTTCGCCGCAGATATAAGCTTGCCGACGACCTCGTAGCTATAAGGTCCGCCCGAATCCTTGGCGCAGATCGAGACCTGCCTTTCGGTGCAGGAGAGCCCGTCTCCAACGCAGCCCATATCGACGCTTATCGCCTCGCTTATTCCCGCGGGAACAGAGGACGCGCCGCCGTGACCTACCTCTTCGTAGACGGTTATATGAAGGTAGAGACTTCTTTTAAGAGTGATCTTTTCTTCCTTAATATATTCCGCAAAGGCGAGAAGAATACCGACCGAAAGCTTATCGTCAAGAAATCTTGATTTTATATATCCCGTATCGGTGACTCTCGTTCTCGGGTCGAATGCGACTATATCGCCGACCTCAATTCCGAGCGCCTTAACGCCATCCGCGCTATTGCAATCGGCATCAAGCACCACCTCGGTGGTATCGAAGCTTCTTTTGGTATCTCCGTACGAGCCGTTGACGTGAACGGACGCGTTGCAAAGCTGAAGAGTGCCCTCAATTACGCCGCCCGAGCGGGTATATACCTTAACGTTTTCCGCCTCTGCGTTCTCGGCTCTCATTCCGCCGAGATTCGTCACTCTCAGTCTGCCGCTGCCCTTTATCTCGGCAACCATTGCGCCAAGAGTATCGGTATGCGCCTCAAGCAAAAGGCCTTCGCTCCCCGGGACGTCTGCCAGGCAAACGGTAACTCCGCCCTTCTTGGTGATCTTTGGGGAGTAGCCGAATGACGAGAGCTTATCCGCAACGTATTTTACCGCTTTAGCGGTAAAGCCTGTGGGACTGTCTATCGCGAGAAGCTCGGCAGTGTATCCGACCGCGCGCTCGGCGTATTCATAGCTTATCAATTCTTTTTTCATTTTTGCAAACTTCCTATGGTTTTATTCGCTTTTATTGTAGCATACGCGTTTCTTTTTTTCAATCCTTTTAAAAAAATTTATTATTTTAAAAATTTTCCTTAAAAAAACTGTTGATTTATGAAAAAAAATGTTCTATAATATGTCTATAAAATTTGAAAATCAAGGAGATTATCCATGCAGAACAACTTAAGACCCGATAGCTTTGAGCGCATAACCACCAAGGCGCTCGCAGATTCATTTATCGAAGAGCAGATCAAGCTCATTCGCGAAGAGGTGGGGGATAAGAAGGTATTGCTTGCTCTTTCGGGCGGAGTTGACTCTTCCGTCGTTGCCGCTCTTCTTGCGAAGGCGATAGGCAAGCAGCTCTACTGCGTACATGTCAATCACGGACTTATGCGTAAATATGAGTCGGAGAACGTTATCGATGTTTTCCAAAAGCAGATGGACGTCAACCTTATCTACGTTGACGCTACCGACCGTTTCCTCGATCTTCTTAAGGACGTTTCCGATCCCGAAAGAAAGAGAAAAATAATCGGTGCTGAGTTTATCAACGTTTTTGCGGAAGAGGCAAGACGCCTTGAGGGTATCTCCTATCTCGCTCAGGGTACTATTTACCCCGATATTCTTGAAAGCGTCAAGCAGGCTGAGGGCAAGAAGGCGGTCAAGTCGCACCACAACGTCGGCGGACTTCCCGAGGATCTTCAGTTTGAGCTTGTTGAGCCTCTTAAGCTTCTTTATAAGGACGAGGTAAGAGTAGTTGGAGAGGCGCTCGGCCTTCCTCACGGTATGGTATACCGCCAGCCCTTCCCCGGTCCCGGACTCGGCGTTCGCTGCCTTGGAGCTATCACGCGCGACAGACTTAACGCGCTGCGCGAGGCAGACGCTATTCTCCGCGATGAGTTTGACAAGTGCGGTCTTGCCGAAAAGGTATGGCAGTATTTCGTTGTCATTCCCGATATAAAGAGCGTCGGCGTTAAGGATGAAAGCCGCTATGAGGGCTGGCCCGCGATCATCCGCGCGATAAATACCAAGGACGCTATGAGCGCGACTATCGAAGAGATACCCTACGCGGTCCTTCATAAGATAGTAAACCGCATAATCGGAGAAGTCGAGGGTATAAACAGAGTTCTTTACGATCTTACACCGAAGCCTACCGGAACGATCGAATGGGAATAAGCCTGCGGCTTATTCCCATTCGATCAACTATGATCGCCTTCGGCGAGTTATGAGTTATGATTGCCTTCGGCAAGTTTTGATGTGCCTTTGGCACAGTTGGAGGTAACATGGCGATCATATCATAACGCTTGCGTAGCAAGCTCATAACATTTGGCAAAGCCAAATTTATAACTCTAAACTTGAAGCTTCGAGGTTTTGTTATGTCAGATAGCGTTTTGAGAAATAAATCTAAAGACTTTGCAAAAGACATAGTTTTGCTTTGCCGCAAGCTAAAGCAGAACGGCGTTGAAGGTATTTTAATCAACCAACTTCTTCGTTGCGGAACATCTGTCGGCGCAAACGTTTATGAGGCACAGTACGCCCAAGGAACAAAGGACTTTATATCGAAGTTTGAAATTGCGCTTAAAGAATGCAACGAAAGTGAATATTGGCTGGATTTGCTTCATGAAACCAATTCGATCACAGAATCAGATTTCAGAAATTTTTCCGGCATGTGCATTGAGCTCCGCCGAATGCTTGTTTCATCCGTGGCAACTTTGAAAAACAATACGGTTAAATGACCCGATACGCCGAAAAACGCATTTTTGACTTCTAATACACCATGACACATACGATGAGATTGAACGACGAGCCTTTTGAATTGATAAGGCTCGGAATAAAGACTATCGAGCTGAGGCTCTACGATGAAAAAAGAAGGGCGGTCGCGCCGAAAGACAGAATAGAATTTATAAAAGCCTCGGACGAGAGCCAAAGAATACTCAGCGAGGTTTTGGATATTCACCTCTTCCCTTCCTTCCGCGAGCTTTACGCCGCTCTTCCGCTTCTTAAATGCGGATACACAGAGAAAGATATTGCATCGGCATCATATACCGATATGGAAAAATACTATGCAAGAGAAGAAGAGGAAAAACTCGGCGTTGTTGGCATTGAGATCAAGGTTATAGCTTGATCTTCTACAATATATTATTCTGTTTACAGTTGGAGACAAATATGATATCGCAAAGAAAAAGAGGTCAAAGAGCGGTTTTTCTGCTAAAGGCTCTTTTCGTAATACTTGCCGTGGCGTTTACCTTACCACTCGGCGGATGCTCCGAGGATCCTATCCTTGAAGAGAGCCGTGTTTACAATATAAATGATGATATCCGCTCGCTGAAGATAGATATTATCGCGGCGGATCTTACGGTGGAAAAGGCGGATAGATTTTACGTTGAGACCAATCTCAGATACCTTTCGGTATCTATAAACGGCGATACCCTTATCCTTAAGGATAAGAAGGACACACCCGTGACCTTCAAGGGCGGAATACTTAAGGTCGGCATACCTGCTGACGGATTTTTTGAGTTTGACAGTCTTTCGATATCCACGGGAGCGGCAAATCTTATGGCAGACTCCTTATCGGCAAAGGCTCTCGAGCTTAAGCTCGGCGCAGGTAACGTGACAATCGGAAGTCTTTCGGCATCCGAATCCGCTAAGATCGACGGCGGAGCGGGAAAATTCACCGTTCACGACGGAGTGATCAAAAACATGACCCTTAATATGGGAGTCGGCGACCTATCAATGACTGCCGCTCTTCTCGGCAAAAACGAGATGAATTTCAGCATAGGACGCTCGGAATTAAATCTTGCGGGCTCTCGCGAGGACTATTCGATCGAGATCGAAAAGGGCATAGGCACCGTCCGCGTTGACGGAATAGAGGTGACCGATTTCGGAACCTCGGCAGGAAATCTCGGCTCGGTCAAGCTTAAGGGCGGTATCGGAGAGATCAATATTACTTTTACTGAATGACGTTTAATGGGGGTGTTGCTTTGAATCCCGCTATACTTATGGCAATCATCCTGCTGTGCATAATACTCCCCGCGCAGGCGGCAGAGAGAAACAGAAGGATAGCGATAAGAATAATACAAAGAAAGAAAAACAAGAAGGAGACCTGTTCGCAAATGAAAGAGCTTGCAATAAAATTCATTGATAAGGAATGCCTTATATACCTTTCCCTCGGCGGTCAGGTAGAGGGAACTGTCAAGGAAGTGGCTGACGGCGCTCTTATTATCGAAAGAGGCGGCGAGATAGAGGCTTTGAACCTTGACTATATCGTAAGGCTCAGAGAATATCCCAAAAACAAGAAGGGCAAGAAGAAGTCCTTCGTTCTTGACTGATTAAAAGCGAGGCAAAGCTATGCTATTTAATATTTTTTTGATGTGCTTCGGAGCGATATCCCTCGTCACATTTTTCCTTTACGTTATCGATAAGATAAAGGCGAAGCTCGGCGCGTGGAGAATACCCGAGAGCGTGCTTCTCTCCTTTTCTCTTCTCGGCGGAGCGGTTGGCGGATATCTCGCCATGCTTACGGTAAGGCATAAGACGAGGCATTGGTATTTTACGGCGGTTAATTTATTCGGTCTTATATACCAGCTCGGACTTTTAATTTTCTTGTTTATTAAATTTTTTTAATAAACATCTTGAAATAGGGAATGATATGTGATATAATATTTTGTCGGTAAAACTGCAGGAGCAGTATATTACTAATCGGCAGAAGTGAATAACATTCGTTTAGTTCACAATGCTTTCGCGCAGTCGCCCGAGGGCGGCAGAATGGAGATTTTTATGGAAACCAGAGAACGCAGAGTTGGCACAGTGTCAAGAGGTATCAGATGCCCTATCATCAGAGAGGGAGACGATCTTGCTAAAATAGTAACCGATAGTGTTATAGAAGCGGCTGAATACGAGGGCTTCGAGCTTCGCGACCGCGACGTTATTTCTATAACCGAATCCATAGTTGCAAGAGCACAGGGCAACTATGCGAGCGTTAATGATATCGCCGAGGACGTAAAGGCGAAGCTTGGCGGAGAAACTATTGGAGTTATCTTCCCCATCCTCTCGAGGAACCGCTTCGCAATATGCTTGAAGGGTATCGCTATGGGAGCGAAGAAGATCATTCTTATGCTATCCTATCCTTCGGACGAGGTTGGAAACGAGCTTGTCAGCCTCGATAAGATAGATGCTGCAGGCATCAATCCTTACAGCGACGTGCTTTCGCTTGAGAAATACCGCGAGCTTTTCGGAGAGAATAAGCACGAATTC
This sequence comes from Clostridia bacterium, assembly GCA_017462605.1. Lineage (GTDB taxonomy): Bacteria > Bacillota > Clostridia > Oscillospirales > CAG-272 > UBA1740. The sequence goes on from JAFTQV010000091.1 coordinate 9,238, forward strand.
ACCGGCATTGATTACGTTGAATACTACGGCAATATAATTAAGGAAGCAGGCGCAGAGGTCGAGATCGTTTTCGCCAACCGCCCCACCGCTATCCTTAACTATGCAGACTCGGTTCTTACCTGCGATATACACACAAGAGCGCGCACCAAGAGAATTCTTAAGGCTGCGGGCGCAAAGGTAGTTCTCGGTCTTGACGATATACTTACCTCATCCGTTAACGGCTCGGGATACAACGCAAGCTACGGACTTCTCGGCTCAAATAAATCAACTGAGGACAAGATAAAGCTCTTCCCTAATGAGTGCCGCGATCTCGTTCTTGACATTCAGAAGAATATATTGGATAGGACAGGCAAGCACGTTGAGGTAATGGTATACGGAGACGGAGCATTCAAGGATCCCAAGGGTAAGATCTGGGAGCTTGCAGACCCTGTCGTTTCTCCCGCTTACACGGACGGTCTTATCGGTACGCCCAACGAGCTTAAGCTCAAGTACCTTGCAGACAATGATTTCAAGGAACTTTCGGGCGAGGCTCTTAAGAAGGCTATCTCCGAGAGCATAAAGGCTAAGGGTGATAACCTCGTTGGCAACATGGCAAGCCAGGGTACGACTCCCCGCCAGCTCACCGACCTTATAGGCTCGCTTTGCGACCTTACATCAGGCTCGGGCGATAAGGGTACTCCCGTTGTCCTTGTTCAGGGTTATTTCGATAACTATACTAACTAAAATTTGCATATATGCATAATTCGAGGCTGTCCGATAGTGGCAGCCTCTATTAATGACTAAGGAAAAAAGGATGTTTAAAGCTTTAAAATCAAGATACATAGGAGACAAGGATTTTTATAAGTCCGTCCTCTCTATCGCCGTTCCGATAATGATACAGAACGGTATCACGAATATCGTCAGCATGCTTGACAATATAATGGTCGGCAGGCTGAATACAGAGGCGATGAGCGGTGTCTCTATCGTCAATCAATTTTTATTTATATTCTATCTTCTGATCTTCGGCGCGATCTCGGGCGCGGGAATTTTCACCTCTCAGTATTTCGGCTCGGGCGATAACGAGGGCATCCGCTATACTGTGCGCTTCAAGGTCATCATAATCCTTATCGCATCCGTGATCGGAATTTCGCTTTTCGCTATTTTTGATGAAGAGATCATAGGTCTTTTCTTGCATGAGAGCGAAAGCTCGGGCGACCTCGCTCTTACTCTTGAATACGGCAAGAAATACCTTGCGGTAAGCTTGATAGGTCTTGTGCCCTTCGCCTTTGCAAACGTTTACGCATCAACGATGAGAGAGACGGGCGAGGTGCTTATCCCTATGATCTCAAGCCTTGCTGCGGTGGCTACGAACTTCGCGCTTAACATCATTCTCATTTTCGGTCTTTTAGGCTTCCCTGCTCTCGGCGTTGTCGGCGCGGCGATCGCTACGGTTATATCGAGATTTGTTGAGTGCTTTATACTCGTTATTTACGCGCATACTCATAAGGAAAGATTTCCCTTTATCGCAAGTCTTTACTCCTCTCTTCTTATGCCGAAGGGTCTTTTCAAGAGGATCACCCTTAAAGGCGTACCTCTTATGCTCAATGAGTTTTTCTGGGCAATGGCAATGACCCTCAGAAATCAGTGCTACTCCACGCGCGGTCTTGACGTTGTTGCGGCGCAGAATATATCGTCAACCGTCTTCAACGTTTTCAGCGTCGTTTATATGGCGCTCGGCTCATCGGTCGCGATAATCGTCGGAAAGATACTCGGCTCGGGAGATATAGAACGAGCCAAGGATACGGACAGAAAAATGATAGCTCTTTCTATTTTCTCGGGTCTGGCTATGACTGCCTTTATGGTGGTCGCTTCGCTTTTCTTCCCAAAGATATACAATACTACGGATACGGCTAAGGCACTCGCCTCGTATATGATGATAGTATCGGGTATCACTATGCCCTTCAACGCATTTGCCAACGCATCTTATTTCACTCTGCGCTCGGGCGGCAAGGTGCTTATCACCATGCTTTTTGACAGCGTATATATGTGGGTAATAGTAATGCCCGTGTCAATTGCTTTCGCATACTTCACAAGCGTGAATATCTTTATTCTCTTCGCTATATGCCAAGGCGTTGATACACTTAAAACTATATTCGGAGCGGCTCTTTTAAAGAGAGGAACGTGGGCAAACGTTCTTGTCGGCAAAGGTGAGCGGGCAGAATCCGAGCAATAAAAAAGGGAGAACATTAATAATTACTTATAGGAAGCTCGGTATTATCCTCGCCCTTTTCAATAGCAATTATCTTAACGTAATAGCTCATATTATCATTGACTCGGACGAGCGCTCTTTCTCCGACCCTCTTACCCATGACGGCAGAGCCGAGGGGCGACTCCTTGCTGACGTATCCGAGCAGGGCATTTTGCCTTAAGGTAGTGACTATCTGTATCTTCTTCTCAGCGCCCATTTTCTCGTTAAAGACTGTGACCTTATCAAAAAGAGAAACGCAAAGCTCATCGGAAGAACTATCCTCGACCTCGATCACCTTCGCAGTCCTTATCATTGCTTCGAGGTAGCGGATACGGCTCTCGTTCTTCCTCTTATCTCTTTTGGCTTCCTTATATTCCGCGTTCTCGGAGAGGTCGCCGAACTCACGCGTTCTCTGAAGCTCCGCTCCAAGCTTGGGAGCAATAACCGAGCGGCGGTACTTTATCTCCTCTTCCATTTTTTCTATATCTACTCTTGTAAGCTCGTCGTACATAACAATCACCATTCCATAGTTGTGGGCTGTCACATTTGACGAGATCGAAAAAATCCGAAAAGGATATTAAAACAACATTAAAACGAACGAAAAGTATAAATGAGACAATTATAGGTTGAAATTCTGCGAATTTCTTCTGTTTTAATGGATTTTTTCGATCTCGTCAAATCTGACTATCCCCAAACGAGGCTGCCTCAAATTCGCATTTGAGACAGCCTCTCGCTTTTTTCTAACTTTAAATTACATTTTCGAGACTATCTCGAGAGTATCTCTTGCAATTACAAGCTCCTCGTTGGTAGGTATAACGAATACCTTGACGGTAGAATCGGGAGTGGATATTTCGATCTCCTCGCCGCGTATACCATTCTTCTTTTCGTCTATTTTAACGCCGAGGAATGCAAGCTTCTCGCAAACGTAGGAGCGATAAGCGGGAACGTTCTCGCCGATACCGCCTGTGAATACGATAGCATCTGTTCCGCCCATTGCGGCGATATAACCGCCGACGAGCTTGGTAAGCTGATGGCAGTACATCTTCTGGATGAGGATGCATCTTTCGTTGCCTTCCTCTGCAAGCTTGCCGATGACCTGGTTATCCGAGCTGACACCCGAAACACCAAGCATACCCGACTTCTTATTCATCATCTTATCGATCTCGTCTGCCGTGGTGACCTCGCCCTTCTTCATAAGGTAAGGAATGATCGCGGGGTCGATATTTCCGCATCTCGTTCCCATCATTATTCCTTCAAGAGGAGTGGTACCCATAGAGGTATCGAAGCACTTGCCGCCCATAACCGCGGAAAGAGACGCGCCGTTGCCAAGGTGGCACGTAACTACGTTTGCCTCGGGGTTGCCCATAAGCTCGCCCGCTCTCTTGCTGACGAATCTGTGCGACGTGCCGTGGAAGCCGTAGCGGCGGATCTTATACTTCTCGTAATACTCATAGGGAAGCGCATACATATACGCGTAATCCGGCATAGTCTGATGGAAGCCGGTATCAAATACAGCGACCTGAGGAACGTTCATTATCTTCTCGCACTCAACGATACCCTTAAGGTTTGCGGGGTTATGTAAAGGACCGAGGTCTATGCACTCCTCGATAATCTTCTTTACCTCCTCGGTGACAAGCACCGAGCCTGAAAGCTTCTCTCCGCCGTGAAGAACTCTGTGTCCTACCGCGCTGATCTCGTCAACAGATGAGATGACGCCGAGCTTCTCGTCTACAAGAGTATCAAGCACGAGCTGAAGAGCCTCTGCATGAGTGGGCAGAGATACCTCAAGCTTATAGTCCTCTCTGCCGGGAACCTTGAACTTAAAGCCGGAATTCCCGCCGATCTCCTCGCAGATACCCTTTGCGATGACAGACTCGTTTTCCATATCTATAAGCTGAAACTTAAGAGAAGAAGAGCCTGCGTTAATTACAAGAATTTTCATTTTTTATACCTCTTTTATAATATTATTAAGCTAAAGTTAAAAAGTCCGAAGCGTAAGGAACGCCGAGAACGGCGAGCGCTATTACAGCAACAACGATTCCGAGGAGCGCTCCGCAGAATACCTGAAGAGGCGTGTGACCGACAAGCTCCTTAAGCTTTTCGGTGCGTATCTCCTCATCCTTGCTCGAGATCATACTGTTGATGATCTCCGCTATCTGCTTTATCGATACGGCGTGCTTACCCGCTTCAAATCTGACGCCTGCCGCATCGTTCATAACGATTATCGCAAGTATTCCCGCGAAAGCGAAATATAAGCTTCCGAGACCGTATCCCCAGCCCACGAGGACAACGAGCGCCATAACGGTCGCTGAATGACCGCTCGGCATTCCTCCGTCTCCGAAAAGGCGTGAGGGATCGAATTTTTTATTTACAAGAAGATTGATTATTATCTTTATAACCTGCGCTATGAGCCACGAGCAAACCGGGATCATAAGCACCGGATTGGTAAAAAGATCAACTATTAATTCCCAGACGATCATATATTCTCCATTTTCAGTTTTCTACGTCAGCGCCGCCCTCGGTGCCGCCCTCGGGAAGCTCATCGGGAAGCTCATCGGGAAGCTCATCGGGAAGCTCATCCGTGGGGAAATCCTCGGGAAGATCCGAGGGATCCTTGATAAGTCCCTGCTGATACTGAATGTAGAGGTCGTAGTACTTCGTCATAAAGTCTGCGAACTCCTCTTCCTTGATCTCTTCCTTGCCCTCAAACTCGGTGATGACGAAGTCGGTGATCTGCTCGAGCTGCTCCTCTTCAAGCGGAATTCCCTTGTCCGCAAGAGCGGCGTCTATCGAGGTGGATACCTCAGCACGATACTCTTCCTCGGTCTCAAAGTCTTCCTTCTTTATCGCAATGATCTCGTTCATATCATTGGTAAGATCGGAGACGACCTCTTCCGCATCCGCGTCAAGTCCCTTATCGTTCAGAAGAAGCTCCATAGACATCTTGGAAAGCTCCTTTGCAACAGGGCGAAATCTCGGATTACTGTTCAATTCATTGGTTACCTGCGAGAGGACCGAAATGGTATTTGAGTCGACCGTCGTTATAGATACGAACATTCCGTCAGCCGCGTCAGCCTTAAGAAGTCCGGAGTCGGATATGATGTAGTAAACGTTCTCCATCGTCGTGATATCCTCTTCAACCGTATCCGCGGTAGTAGCGGCAAATACGTGAACGAAGGAATTCATAAACGTGAGAAGAGGCTCGGGATATGAGAAGGCTATCGCGCCCGAGTCAAATGCTCCCGCAACCGCGCGAAGCATTCCCGAGACTATCGTCGCTATATATCTATCGACGCCTATATCGTGAGTCATATCGGAGATGACGACCTTGTTGTCCTCTGTCAGCTTATTGAAGTCAGCTCCCTTAAGGTCTCCCGAAAGAACGAATATATCGAAGGTATCGACAACGACCGTCTGCATATTAACGTCAGCTCCGTCTACGGTGACGGTGGTAAACCTATCGTAAATATAACCGAAGCGATCGTTTATCACCTTTATGATCAGATTATTCTCAAGAGGATCGAGGTTCATGTGATAAATATTCGCAACCGTTTCGGTATTCTGCGAGAAGGGGTGCCTTTCCTCGGCGGTATGGACTGCCACACCGAGCGTGTCCACAGTTCCCGCGACGGGAATAAGTATGACCGCCGCAACTATAACGCCCTGAAGAAGTCCGACAGCTGCGCCGAGAAGCCTCGTCACGATATTATTATCCTTCTTGATAAAGCCGAATATTCCCGAAAAGATAACGCAGGGTATAAGCATAAGAAGATTAAAAATAACGAATATAACAATAAAGATTATCGGGATGATAAAAAGCGACACGGGTATAGCTAAAATGTAAATTCCCGTCTCAATTTCTATGCAATCCACGATCTTTTGGAAAGCTTCGTTGAGGTTGAGTCCCGCCATAGCTAAAAGCTCGCTTATCGTCTTGTTTTCAAGAGATGAATACAGCGCGGGAAAAACAGCTATACATATGAGGAATGATAAAAGCGCGCTTATTCCTATCGAGATAAGCCTCAGAGTCTGGCGCTTTATTCCGTTGACTAGTCCGCTGATCGCGCCGAAAACAGCAAGAAGCGCGGCAAGTCCGTACACTCCGTAGTTAAGCAATACAGGTAACTGCATAATGTCTCCTTAAAATTTATTTTAAATACTCAGGGCGAAGAGCGGCAGCCTTCATAACGGCTATCTGCGTCTTTGCATCTCTTATCTCGCCCGACATTACCATATTATAAAGCGATTTGAGAGGAGTATATTCAACGTTCAGAAATTCGTCCTCGTCAAGCTCTCTTTCGCCGAAGGTAAGCTCCTCTGCAAGATACATATGTATCTTCTCGCTGACGAGAGCGGGCGAGGTATCAAGCTCGCCAAGATAAGTCATTTTGCCTGCGATAGCTCCGGTCTCCTCGCGAAGCTCTCTTTTTGCCGCCGAGAGGGGATCCTCATAGACAGAGTCAAGCTTGCCTGCGGGGATCTCGAAGAATACCCTGCCGTGAGCATAGCGGAACTGCCTTTCCATAATGACTCTTCCATCGGGGAGTATAGGGATTATGCAGACCGCTCCGACGTGCAGGCATATCTCGCGGTTTGCCTTCTCTCCGTTCGGCAAGAGGACGGTATCGTTGACTAAATGAAGCACCTTTCCTCGGAATATTTCCTCTCTTGAAAGCTGCTTTTCGGTAAGCTCGGAAAACACGGCTTTATTCTCCAAGCTCATCAAGAAATACCGCTCTCGTTCTTGCGAAATTGCCCTTTTCGTCGAGCACGTCTATTCTGAACCAGAGCTTGCTCTTATCGGGAGAGAACTCAAGCTTCTCATACATTCTCTCGATAGAGAAGCGAGCCTTGGTGAGGGGCTCATCGTGCATTCTTCTCGCCTGCCTCTGCCTATTGCCCGTGGCAAGGAAGATGCCTGCGGCAGGAGAGGTGGTGACGACAACGTCCGTTCCCTCAACGTAAGCTTCAAGTATTTCAGGACCTGTTGATGAATAAAAATCTCCGCGGCGGAGCGCTTCGAAGATCTCTCCGTATTCAAGGCTCTTCGATTTGATATTTACCCAGGAAAAGCCGTACTCGGTATCCTTATGGCAATCGTCTGCCGCAAGGGGGTAGCACATTCTCTCGCCCTCGCTATTAAGATCCTCGATAGGCTGCATCGTGTCAAAATATCCCATTATATTACAGCCCGAATTTGCCCATTCAACGCCGAAAAGACCCTTGAGTCCCGAATAGTCATCCTTCGTCTGAAGCGACCAGACGGGGTGATTATAGCTCATAAGAGCGCCCTCTTCGGTCGCGAAATCAATAAGGCTCTGAATGAATTCCTTGCTATAAACTCTCTTTCCCGTGGAAAGCCTTCTCATCTCATCGGTGATCATCGCCTGCATATAATCCCTATTCCATACAGAAGTGACAGCCATAGTTCTCGAGGCACTTCTCATAGGATCGGGTGAATAGTAGTTGAGGTGATAGGTCCTCTTATAGGGGCTCTCGAGCTCGGAGTCAATCGACATCTCATATCCCGTCAAGGGCAAAAAGTCATCCTCGGCAAGCTCGGGATGAGGTACCATAAGCTCGTGATCGGTAAACGCTACGACGGAATAACCCATCGATTTGAAGCGTGCCTTAGCCTCTTCGGGAGTCAGCTTACCGTCCGATACGGTAGTGTGAGTATGAAGGTTTGCCTTATAGAAATTTCCATCCTTCGGAAGTATGTACTTAATTGAATCGCTCATAATACACCTTTTTAAATTTTATATTCTTTTATATATTTTAGCACTAAATCAAGATTATGTCAAGTAAATTACAAAATTTAGCCTCGATCGCCAAAAAATGCATTTGATTTTAATAAGGTTTTTTCGAGAATAAGTTTTATATGGTTATAAGCGAAATCAAAAAAATATCGCCCATATTGCCTATAATTCTTTGCAATACGGGCGGTTTATCACATTTTTTGATAAGCAAGCCTTTCATCTCCGCTCGCGAGATAAATAATGCCGCAATACTTAAATCCTGCTTTAAGAAGAGAGGACTGCATCGGCTTATTATCCCTGTGAGTATCTATTCTCAGATTGGGGTAGCGGTCAAAGCAATAGTCGAATATCTGCCTGCCGACGCCCATTCCGTGAGCCTCGCGGGAAACCGCAACACGGTGTATGACCGCATAGGGAGAGTCGCTTTGCCACTCGCCTTCATATATTTTCGCGTAGGTCGGATCGTCTCCCACCTTGAAAAAGAATACTCCGAGGATATCCTCACCGCATAGAGCGGCGTAAAGATAGCCGTCCTTGATATCCCTCATAACGACCGAGGGGTCGGGGTAGCCGCCCTGCCACTGCAGAGCGTTACCCGTTTTTCTCATAAAATCGCGCGCCTCGGAATAGATCTCAAGGATACGCCCGATATCCCTCTCTTCAGCCTTTCTGAAGGTCATTGGCTATCAGTCCTCGCCCTTCTCCTGCTTGATAAAGTCCTGGATAGAGAGCGCGCCCTTAGAGAGCATAAAGAACTTATCGTTGTAGTTATCCATAGTGTTTGCCGCGATAAGAAGGAGAAGCTTGATCACATCGGTGCTGATCTCGGAATTATTATAAGGAGCGGTGACGCGGAATCTGATCTCACCGTCTGTAAAATCGTAATCAAATCCGCCGCGGATCATACCGTAGTTCGCAACCGAAACCGCAATAGCCGCTTCTATTCTCGTCTTCTCGGAAATGTTGAAGTTGAGGGGCGAGATGACCGATATCGTCTCTGCATCGGCAAGGATGCGTATGATAAGGCTGATGGGGAAATCATCTCCCTTTGCTCCGGTAGAGATAACGAGCTTTTCATCGTCTCTATCGTAGGTCCAGCCCATTTCATCAAGAGCTGTGCAAGCGACTCCGTACATTTCTTCTGCTTTTATCTGCTTTTCGTCTGCCATTTTTATATTCTCCTTTATTCAGTAATATTGTTTTTAAAGATCTCGTCGATCTCGGGACCGCGGAGATGGTTCTTCGCAAGAAGCTCGCCGACAAGCGCGTCTATCGCCTTCTTATTCTTCTCTATAAGCTCCTTGGCAAGCTCATACTCGCGGGAAAGAAGAAGATTGACTCTTTCTCTTACCACGGAGTAATAGTTGGGCATTGCTTCGCGCGAGATGACCGCAAGTCCGAACGAGGTATCCATACCGTCCGAGCAGACCATTCTCTCGGCAAGCCTTGTTGCGCTGACAAGATCCGAGCCTGCTCCCGTAGAAACTCCGTCATCCTCTCCGTAGTAGACGACCTCTGCGGCTCTGCCCGCGAGCGAGGTCCTTACCTTCGCGAGAAGCTCCTTTCTCGTGTAAAGCCCCTTATCTTCCTCGTTGCCGTGCTGCATATATCCGCCGTGGTTACCTCTCGCAACGATAGTAACGTACGAGGGAGATTCGCCCGAAAGCCAGCATATGAGAGTGTGTCCCGCTTCGTGACGGGCGGTTCTGACGAGGCTCTCCTCGCTCCATTTCTTCTCTTCTCCGCTCGTGAAGGTCTCAAACGCCTCTTCCATTGCCGCATCGTCAACAACGAGATTCTCGTTCTTCACCGCGTTTCTCATAGCAAGCTCGATGACCGATTCAAGCTCCGCGAGGCTCATACCGGTAGAGCGCATAGAGATATTCTCTATTCTGTCGTCTCCAAGCTCGAGCGCAGGGTTCTTAGACATCTTGAATCTGATATATCTCGCTCTCTCTTCCTTATTGGGAAGGTCAACGAGAAGCTTTCTGTCAAATCGGCGAAGAAGCGCGGGGTCAAGAGATCTTTCGCCGTTCGACTCAACGTCATAGTTCGTAGCCGCAAGCACGAATACAGGCTTGGTGCTATCTGTATTAAAGCCGTCCATCTCGGTGAGGAAGGCGGTAAGTACGTCTGATGAATGCTCTGCAGCCGCGCTCGATCTGTTCTTCGCGATCGCATCTATCTCATCTATAAAGAGGATAGAGGGCGCATACTTTCTCGCGGTGGTGAAAAGATCGTGAACGGCAGCCGCTCCCTCTCCAACGTAGCGCTGAAGGAATCTATTGCCCTCTGCCGCAATGAAGGTAACGTCAGACTCGCCTGCCATTGCCTTAGCAAGAAGGGTCTTACCCGTACCGGGAGGGCCGTAAAGAAGAATACCCTTAGGCGCTCTGAGTCCGCGGCGTAAATACTTGACGGGGCACTTCATATACTCAACGAAGTAGCGAAGCTCGCTCTTTGCGTCCTCAGCGCCGATAACGTCCGCAAACTTAACGTTGGGCTTGGAGACGAGAAGAGTCTTCGCATCGGCGGTATCCGCCGCAAGAGCAAGGTCGAGATCAAAAAGATGTATCTCAGCCGAGCTTCCGTCCTCCGATATGGTCTGAGCCGTCTTATAGGTAAGCACCTTGCTCGCTCTTGCAAGCTCCAAAAGACTGTTCTGCTGGTAAGCCGCCGAGCATTTGCTCATTACCTTAGAGCGGAAGCTTCCGCCCTTCTTATCCATAGAGATAATGCCTCTGACACCGATCCTTGAGAAGGAAAGCTCCTCCTCGTGGCTGATCTCTCCGTCCTTTTCCTCGATTATGAAGAGGGGCGTGTCGTAATCCTGGCATATCTTGTGAAGGAAATCCATTCCCACACTCGATGCATCCTCAATATTGATATAGTTAAAATGATCGGCGCGCATTCCGAATTTTACGTCGCAGAGAATAACGGTTACGTCGTGCGCGAAGAGTATATCCTGAGCTGCGGCAACGTCGCTCGCGTGATAAACGTTGCAATCTGTAAGCTTCTTTTTAACGTCCTCTCCGAGAGCCTCAGAGCCGAATATGAGAACGCCCGGAACCTCGGTATTGACGAAGAGCTTCTTGACCTTTTCGTTTTCAGGGAGAGTGACCTTGACGTCTATCGTCTTGACTCCCTCAAGAGGCTTGCCCTCGGGTCCCTTCTTCGCAAGTCTGAAAAGCTCGTATACCTCATCGTAGAAGAAGCTGCCTGATCTTGCCGATATAGTTCTCGCGTCGCTTCTCGCGCCCTCGGCAAGAAGGATCGCCGTGCCAAGACTATCGTCAAGATTTACCTTGATCTTGCTGTACTTTGAGAAGGCGGCAACGTTCTCGTGAAGCTCCTTATTTGCGATATTGCAAAGGTCGTGAGCCTCGAGACGGTCAAACATAACAACGTTGCCTGCCGCAAATCTTGAGCAAAGAGCCGCGGGGAATACGTTCATATCGTTGCCCCTCTCGCTCTTATCGTTTCTGAGCGCCTCGATTATCTGGCGTCTCGGAAGAGAGGAAAGATTGACAACCGAGGGATCCTCATAAAGGTTTCTTCCCGCATTGGTCGTAAGAATTATAATGGTATTGGTAAAGTCAACCTCTTCCGTGGTGAAGGTATCGCGAAGTCTGCCCGCATCAAGCATCTGAAGGAAGAGGTAAATTACGTTGATATGAGCCTTCTCTATCTCATCGAAAAGAAGTATGCTCTGTGGGTTATCCGCAACGAAGCTTGTGACAACGCCGGGCTGACCGTTTTTATAAACCTTATCCGAGCCTGCGAATGAAATGGTAGCTTCCTTATCCGCATACTCACTCATATCAAATCTTCTGTACGGAAGTCCGAGATGCTCAGCAGCCTGCTCCGCAAGGAAGGTCTTACCGACACCGGGAGGGCCTGCGAAGAGGAAGGTAGCCTTGGGCTTCTTTCTCTTTTTCTTAAGAAGCGCGAGAGTCTCCGCTCTGAAATAGCCCGAGACAAAAGTGTCTATCGCCGCATTCTGACCGCGTACAGACTCGAGAAGCTTATCTCTGACGGTCTTCGACTTTTCAACGACCTCTGCGATATTGGCAGGCACCTTTACCTTAGGCTTCTTCTTATCTGTAAAGAAGAAATCGTCAAACGCGCCGCCGTCATCATCCTCATCATCGTCATCGTCTGCCGAGTCGTCTGAAGAATCGTCGTCATCATCTTCAACATCATCGTCGTCGCTGTCATCCGAAGGCTTGGGATCGCCGGTGAGAATACCCGAAAACCTCTTTTTATAGTCCGAAAGAAGATCTCCGAGCGGATCGTCCGATACGGGAGTATCATCGTCGTCATCACCGTCATCCGAAGAGTCGTCGGGCTTATCCACAGCATTGGGATCTCCGCCCTCGGCAGTGAATATAGAGCTCCAGAATTTATCCTTATCGATAGGCGGCTCCTCGTCCTTAGCGTCCTTGACGCCGAGGATTATCTTCTTGACCGAGACCGAAGGATAAGCGACCATAGCGTCCCATACCTCGGTGGCGGTAACGTAGTCGGTAGCCTTATTCAATCCCATAGCGCAGTCAAGTATAAAATCAAAAGCCTTCTCGCGCACGCCTCTTGACTCGGTATGCTCGGAATCAAACTCCTCGAAGGCGGTCTGCGCATCGTCAAAATTCAAGCCGCGCGCCTTAGCCTTCTCCATAAGAGAATCCAGCTCCTCGCGAACTCCCTTTATTCCTCTGAGTCCGCCGGGGACAAGCCTCATAGGCGGCTGATAGCAGGTAAGCACGGAAAATAAAATAGGAAGAAGATCCTCAAGAGTGGGTCTTGTATAGCCCTTCGCTCTTACTTCGCTCCCCGTTCTCTGCATAAGATAATTTAGTAACGTACTGTATTTATGTGCCATTTTAACCTCCAACATTTTTATACTACAATTTTACAACTTCGCCGCGAAAAAGTCAATATATAAACCCGAAATGCATAATTAAAAGATCGAATTGCAAAACTTTTTTCGAGCCTGTGCCCGAAGCGGATCGTACGATCTCTTTCATTTCCCCAAGCTTTTACGGTTTTTCCACAAAAAAGAAGAAAGATGTTGACAATTCAACATTTTTATGCTACAATATCGAATGTTGAAATTTCAACTTCTCTAAAAGCGATCAAGCATAATACGGATGCCTGCCGTATCAAGGCGGCGGCATTGGGGAATAATCAGATAGAGGTATTAATTATGAAAAGCGAAATGCTTCACGAAAGAAAAGAGTTTTTAAATCACAGAGATCTTATAGAATGGGCAGCAGAAACTTACGCGGGCAAGACTGCTTATTCCTTCAGGACCTCGCTCTCCGCGCCTAAGACAAAGATAAGCTTTACCCAATTCAGAGACGACGTACGCGCGCTGACGTCAAGGCTTGCGAAAATGAACGTGGCGGGCAAGAAGTGCGTTATGATCGGCGGATTTTCATATAGCTTTGCGCTCGTATATTTTTCCGTAATTATCGCGGGCGGAATTCTCGTCCCACTTGACCGAGACTGGCAGGCGGCGGAGCTTGCAAAGACCGCAAGGAAGGCAGACGCATCCTTCCTTTTTATAGATGAGGAGCTTAAAGAAAAGGCTGAAGCTATATCGAGCGAATGCAGTCTTGAATGCGAGCCCGTTTATATCTCGGGCTACGGCTCGGGAGAGGGACTTGAGGCTTTTATCGAAGAAGGTCGCGCGATCTACGAAAGGACGCCCGAAATATACGCCTCACTCGATAACGGCTCGCTCCACACCTCTCTTATAGTTTTCACCTCGGGCACGACGGGCGAGGGCAAGGGCGTTATGCTTAACCAAAGAGGTATACTTGACGACGTCAGCTCAGTCGTTCCTTACGTTGACTTTTCCGATAAGACCGTCGGCGTGCTTCCCCTTCACCATACCTACGGATCGACCGTTATGCTCGTCGGTCATATTGCGATAGGAAGCGAGGTATATATATCGCAGGGACTGCGCTACGTTCAAAAGGAGCTTCGCGAGGAGAAGCCGGGGCATCTCATTCTCGTTCCACTTTACCTTGAGACCTTCTACCGCAAGATAATGGCAAACGTCAAGGAGCAGGGCAAGGAAAAGCTGCTTTCACGAATGATAAAGATAAGTAATTTTCTTCTTAAGCTCGGTATAGATCTGAGAAAAAAACTCTTCTCTTCCGTTCGCGCCGCGTTTGGCGGCGAGGTCAAAATGATAATCTCGGGCGGCGCGCCGATCAATGCGGAGATAATAGATTTCTTCTCCGCCGTCGGAATATCCACGCTCAACGGATACGGCATCACGGAATGCTCGCCTATCATTGCGGTCAACCGCACGAAGAGAGTCGTCAAGGGCAGCGTTGGCTCGGTGCTTGATATCAACGAGGTGAAGATAGACTCGCCGAATGAAGCGGGCGAGGGCGAGATACTCGTCAGAGGCTCAAACGTTATGCAGGGATATTATAAAAACGATGAAGCCACAAAGGCTGCCTTTGACTCCGAGGGCTTCTTCAGAACGGGCGATTACGGTAGGCTTGACGGCGATATCCTCACAATAACAGGAAGAAAAAAGAACCTCATAATCCTTTCGAACGGAAAGAACGTCTACCCCGAGGAGATCGAAAACGAGCTTACGGCAACCCCCGGAGTGCTTGATATAATCGTCTACGAGGGGCAGAGCCGCAGAGGTCTCGAGCATAACGCGATAGTTGCCGAGATATACCCCGATAAGGACTATATAGAGAAGAACAGCATCCGAGATATCAGAGCGCATATTTCAAGGTATATAGAGGAATACAACAAGACCGCCGTTCCATATAAAAAGATCGCCGTCTTAAAGATAAGAGACGAGGAATTCCCAAAAAATACTCTCAGAAAGATAATGAGATTTAAGCTTGATCTTACAATAGATTGAACTGATAAAAAAGCAAACGGGTAGCCCCGCATTTCGCGTAGGCTACCCGATATTTTTAGCTTTTTGACTACTATTATTAGCAAAATCAAGGGTTATACTTTATCTTCGTATCTTATCGCTGTAAGCTTTCCTTCCTTGACCTCGAGCTTGCATATTCTTGCGGTTCTATCGTCTCCGACGAGCCTTTCATCGGGCACAAGATCCCTGCCGTGATATACGCAGTAATACTCACCGCCGACCTTGATGACACTATTGTGACCCGTGCCTGCCTCAAAGGAATTCTTGGAGATAAGAGGCGCGTAAACGTCCGGCGAGGGTACTTTGGTGAAGCTTATCTTTTTGAGATCGCATTCATCGCTCTTTGCCGCCGCATAGCCGAGGTAATAATACTCGTTCTGATAGCAGTTGCCCGAATAGATAAGGTAATGCCAGTCTCCCTCTCTGAAATAGAAAGCGCCCTCGAGAGTATGCCAATGCTGACCCTCTCTGAATCTATCCTTCATAAAGATCTCCTCATCGAGCGTGGGTCTTACCACAGCCTTGGGATCGCCCTCAGCCTCCGTGGGAGATACGAGCTTATCGACAACAACGTACGTTCCCGCTCTCTGTGCCTCGTAATCGTTGACGGAATAGAATATGTAAAGCTCTCCGCCGCTCTCAACTACGTGAGCATCTATGGCGAAAGGCTCGATAAGACGCTTTGCGTCCGTGAAGGGACCCTCGGGAGTATCCGACGAAGCAACGTGCATCGTCTGCAAATGCACGTCATCCTCATCCTCATTCATAAAGGAAACGTACATATAATATTTACCCTTGGTATAGATAACGGACGGCGCCCAATATTCCTTTTTGCCGCGAAGGGCAAAAACAACGCCTATCTCCTTGTATTCTCCGAGAAGAGAGTCGGATACGAAAGCGCGAACTCCGTCCACTCCCGTGACGTATATATAGAATTTTCCGTCCTCTGCCTTGATGATATACGGATCGGGCTGAGAATTAAACTGCCCTTCCTTATAATTTATCAGCTTCATTTTGCACCTCACAGCTTATACTTTTTCTTTGAAAATTTGCTTTTTAAATAATTATACAGCAAAACTTTGCGCTTGTCAATAGCGGAAAGTAACGGTCAGGCGCCCGACCTCATAGTATATAGAAAAAGCAGAACGAAAGGATATCATTATGCTTGTAACGAGTGAATACGAGAGAGAGCACGCCGTCCTCTACGCAGAGCGGTATGCATTCTCACAAAATCCGATATTCGGAAATTTCAGAGGCATCGGCGGAAACTGCACCAATTTCGTCTCGCAATGCGTTTACGCGGGCAGCTGCAAAATGAATTTCACAAAAACCTTCGGGTGGTACTACGTCTCGCTTGACGACAGAGCCCCCGCCTGGACGGGCGTTGAGTATTTCTTCAACTTTATGACGGAGAATACGGGTGTCGGCCCTTTTGGAAAAGAAGCCTCGGCAGACGAATGCGAGATCGGAGACGTGATCCAGCTTGGAAGAGAGGGCGAGGGCTTTTATCACACCCTTCTTATAGTTGGCTTTGAGGGAGACGATATCCTCGTCGCGGCGCAGACGGACGATGCCTTCAGAAGACCGCTTTCTACCTATAATTATGACTTTGCGAGATTTATCAAGATCGAGGGCGTGCGCCTTAACGTTCCTTCAACGAAGGACTGCTTTGATTCGGTCTATGGCGGCATATCCATAATCCCGAGGGAGACTTGACTTTGCGATAATATTGTGATACAATAATTCGGTCGCTCGGCGGCTATTTTCACAGAACGGAAATTCAAGGAAAATGAAAAAAATAATCTCTCCCTTAATACTTCTCTCGGCAGCCTTCATCTGGGGCATCGCATTTGTTGCTCAGAAGGCGGCATCCGAGGTCTCGCTCTTCACGCTTTGCGCCTCGCGCAGCATCGTTGCGGTGATAGCTCTTATTCCCGTGGTCATGATTTTCGACCGCGTGGGCGGAAATAAGAGAAAGCTTTTCTCCAAAAAAGGAATCGACCTATCGAAAAAAGAGCTTATCGGCGGTCTTCTTGCGGGTGTTTTTCTTTTTATAGCGACAGCGCTTCAGCAGGCAGGAATCAACAATACCGATGCGGGCAAGGCTTCGTTTATAACCGCGCTTTACGTTGTGATCGTCCCGATATTCGCGCTTGTCTTTGGCAAGCGATCTCCGATAAACGCCTGGGTCGGCGTTGGTATAGCCGTGGTCGGATTTTATCTGCTTTGCATCAAGGAGGGCTTCACGGTAGCAACGCCCGATCTTCTCGTTTTCGCCTGCGCTTTCGTCTTCGCGATGCAGATACTTACGATAGATAAGTTTATAGAAGGCTCGGACGGCGTGCGGCTCTCACTAGTTCAGTTTACCACCGTCAGCATTCTTTCTCTCGCCTCAGCTCTCATATTCGAGACTCCGATAGACTTCTCCAAGATCGGCGCGGCTCTGCCCGAAATACTTTTCCTCGGCATCGGATCAAGCTGCATCGCCTATACGCTCCAGATAATAGGTCAGAAAAATACCGAGCCTGCGGTAGCTTCGATAATACTCTCGCTGGAGTCTGTGTTCGGAGCGGTTGCCTCAGCGATCATCCTCGGCGAGGTAATGCTGCCTAAGGAATATTTCGGATGCGCTCTCGTTCTTCTCTCGGTAATTATTTCACAGCTCGATTTTTCTGCTATCGCGAAGAAGCTCGGCATTGAAAAGAAAAACGGATCACCTTCTGAAAAACAATAGCTTTTTTCGTGAAATTATTAAAAAATGTGAAATTTTCTATTGATTTTTTTCATATGATGTGATATACTCAAATTACAAAAATACATAAAGGAGATTTACACCAATGGCTAAGAAAAGCGATTACTTTGGTCTTTCCAGAATTGTCAGCCTTATCCTTGCTATCATTCCCTTCACTGCTTGGGTATGCGGCGTTGTTACCAGAATTTCCGAGGGTAAGATCCTTGCAGGCGTTCTCCGCATTATCTTCGGCGGATGGGTCGTTTGGGTCATCGACCTTGTAATGATGGTTCTTCACGGTAAGATCTGGAGACTGTTTTAATTAAGAGTTTCATCAAAAGAGAGCTGAGAGTTTTCTCGGCTCTTTTTTATTATCGTTTTTCGCAAAAATGCACAAAAGAAAAGTCTCTTTTTTTAGCTTTTGATATATATTGTAAAAACTTATAATTAGTGAAAAAAGCTTCTTGACAAAGCTATATATATATGTTAAAATAATATCGTATTTTGGTGGTTTGTTGCGACTGACGGAGAATTGTGGGTTACCACAGGGGAGCAGTGAACCTTGGGGCAAGGCTTTGCCTTTTCGCCTCTTATATTGCCGACCGTCTGGGCGTTCTTATTCTAAAGCTATCGGAATAAGTGCGCCTTTTTTTATTTTGATTTCAAAAAGGAGATATATTTATGAAAAAAATCGGTATCGTTATGGGAAGCGCAAGCGATCTTCCCGTAGTTAAAAAGGCTATGGATACACTCGATTCCTTCGGCGTGCCCTACGAGGCGCACATCTTCTCGGCACACAGAACCCCCGAAGAGGCTCGTGACTTTGCGGTGGGAGCAAGAGCGGCAGGCTTCGGCGCTATGATCGCCGCGGCGGGAATGGCGGCTCACCTTGCGGGAGCTATCGCGGCAAACACTACCCTTCCCGTTATCGGAATTCCCTGCAAGTCCACCAATCTTGACGGACTTGACGCCCTCCTTTCCACGGTTATGATGCCCTCGGGCATTCCGGTTGCCACAGTCGCGGTAGACGGAGCTACCAATGCGGCGCTTCTCGCAATAGAGATGCTCGCAATATCCGATGAGGCGCTTGCCGCAAAGCTTGACGAAAAGCGTAAAAAGGACGCTTCAGCCGTCTTAGCCAAGGATAAAGAGCTTCAGGACGAGCTTAATAAAAATAATTAAAAAAAATTTATATAAATAGGAGACAAAAAAATGAGCAAGACACTTGTTTACACCGGTAAGACCAAGAACGTATTCGCGCTTGATAACGGAAACTACCTTCTTAAGTTTAAGGATGACTGCACCGGAAAGGACGGAGTTTTTGATCCGGGCGAGAACTCGGTAGGACTCACCATCGAGGGTGTTGGAGACGTTAACCTTCGTATGTCTATTTACTTCTTTGAGAAGATCAATGCCGCGGGCATTAAGACTCACTATATTTCAGCAGATCTCAATAATACAACTATGGAAGTTCTTCCCGCAAAGCCCTTCGGCAAGGGACTTGAGGTAATCTGCCGCCACAAGGCAGTCGGAAGCTTCTACCGCAGATACAGCGATTACATCGAAGAGGGAGCGGATCTTCCCGCATATGTTGAGACCACCTTCAAGAATGATGAGAAGGGCGATCCCCTCGTCACTAAGGACGGACTCGTTGACCTCGGCGTTATGACTGCTGAGCAGTATGATGACGTTAAGGCTATGACCCAGAAGATCACCAAGATCGTTGCGGACGATCTTCTTGAGAAAGGTCTCGTGCTTTACGATATCAAGTTTGAGTTCGGCTACGATAAGGACGGCTCCGTCATGCTCATCGACGAGATCGCTTCCGGCAATATGAGAGTTTATAAGAACGGTGAGTACATCGATCCCATGACTCTCTCCAAGCTTTTCTTCGCATAAGATAAGGCGGTAAACAAAAATCTATGGGTGGTTTTTTTGGAATAGCATCTAAGCAGGATGCCGTTATCGACGTTTTCTTCGGCACCGATTACCATTCCCACCTCGGCACGCGCAGAGGCGGTATGGCTGCTTACGATAAAACTATCGGACTTCAAAGAACTATACACAATATTGAAAATTCTCCCTTCCGAACGAAGTTTGATCACGTGCTTGAGGAAATGCACGGCGAGAGCGCGATCGGAAGTATAAGCGACAGCGACCCTCAGCCTATGCTGATAAGGTCTCACCTCGGAACGTACGCCCTCTCAACGATTGGTATTATCAATAATTCCGCGGAGCTTATCGAGAATATTCTCTCGGGCTCAAAAGGCCATTTCGACGCTATGACGGGCGGTGCTGTCAACTCCACGGAGCTTGTCGCTACCCTTATCAATCAGAAGGGTAGCTTTGCAGAGGGTATAGAGTATGCCGAGAGCGTCATTGACGGAACGGCAAATATACTTATCCTAAAAGACGGCGGAAGCATTATCGCCGCCCGCGATAAGCTTGGAAGAATACCGATCATCATCGGTAAGAGAGAGGACGGATTTTGCGCTACCTTTGAGTCATACGCCGCGGAAAAGCTCGGCTTCGAGATCTATAAGGAGCTTCGCCCCGGAGAGATCGTGGAATTCGACTCCGAGGAATGCCGAGTTCTGAAAGAGGGGCGAGATGAGATGCGCATATGCTCCTTCCTCTGGTCATATTACGGTTACCCCCCCTCATGCTACGAGGGAGTAAACGTTGAGTCTATGAGATACCGCAACGGCGAGATAATGGCGAAAAGAGATGCTGATCTTGGTATATGCGATCATATCGACTCAGTCAGCGGAATTCCCGATTCGGGAACTCCTCACGCGATCGGATATGCCAACGAAAGCAAGCTTCCCTTTGCCCGTCCTTTTATAAAATATACTCCCACCTGGCCGAGAAGCTTTATGTCTGCTAAGCAGGCGGAGCGCAGGAAGGTGGCTAAAATGAAGATGCTTCCCATTCCCGAGCTTATAAAGGGCAAGGATCTTCTCTTTGTGGACGACTCGATAGTTCGCGGAACTCAGCTTAAGGAGTCGGTCGACTTTCTTTATGACAACGGAGCGAAATCCGTCCATATGAGGTCTGCCTGCCCGCCTATCATGTACGCCTGCAAATACCTCGGCTTCTCACGCTCAACGAGCGATATGGACCTTATTGCAAGGCGTGTGGTTATGGAGCTTGAGGGCGAAGAGGGCTTCAAGCATCTCGATGAATACTCAGACGGCGCAACCGAAAGAGGCAAGAAGCTTCGCGATGCGATATGCAAAAAATTCAACTTTGCGTCTCTTGACTTCCAGTCGATAGAGGGCACTATCAAGGCTATCGGACTTGATCCGTGCAAGCTTTGCACTTATTGCTGGAACGGAAAGGAATAAAGGTGTGTATACACACCTTTACAAAGAGGGAGCACGGTCAATTCACGCTTTTACGATAATTCACCGATCTTCGGAAAAATTCAAAAGGAGATTTTACTATGAGTATGCAATCCAAGTCTGACAGCTATGCTGCGGCAGGAGTAGATATAACCGCAGGCTATCGCGCTGTGGAGCTTATGAAAAAGCATATAGCAAGAACTAAGAACGAGGGCTGCCTCGATGACGTTGGCGGCTTCGGCGGCTGCTTCGGTCTTCCCGTGGCAGGTATGGAAGAGCCTGTTCTCGTATCGGGAACCGACGGCTGCGGCACTAAGGTAAAAATGGCTATCCTTATGGATAAGCACGATACCATAGGTATCGACGCCGTTGCGATGTGCGTCAACGATATAATCTGCTGCGGAGCAAAGCCTCTTTTCTTCCTTGATTATATTGCTTGCGGAAAGAATATTCCCGAGAAGATAGCGGCTATCGTTTCGGGCGTTGCCGAGGGCTGCGTTCAGTCGGGCGCCGCTCTTATCGGCGGTGAGACCGCGGAGCATCCCGGCATGATGCCGATCGACGATTACGATCTTGCGGGCTTCGCTGTCGGAATAGTAGACAAGAAAAAGATACTTGACAATAAGAGAATGGCTGCGGGAGACGTTGTTATCGGTCTTGCATCAACAGGCGTTCACTCCAACGGCTTCTCTCTTTGCCGCAAGGTATTTGATATAGACAATAATCCCGATACTCTTTACGTACCCAACGAGGCTCTCGGCGGCAAGAGCATTGCCGAGACCCTTCTCACTCCCACCAAGATATACGTCAAGAGCATACTCGCTCTTCTTGACGAGGTGGACGTCAAGGGCATCTCGCACATCACGGGCGGCGGATTTTACGAGAACATTCCGAGATCCATTCCCAAGGGTCTTTCCGCTAAGATAGACAAGAGCGCTGTCAAGGTCCTTCCGATCTTCGAGCTTATCGCCAAGGTCGGTAACGTTCCCGAGAGAGATATGTTCAACACCTATAATATGGGCGTTGGTATGAGCGTTGTTGTTCCCAAGGAGTCGGTTAATAAGGCTCTTGAGATCCTCATGGCAAACGGTGAGGATGCTTACGTCATCGGCGAGATCGTTGAAGGCGGCGAGGGCATCATATTATGACGAGGATAGCTGTTCTCGTTTCGGGCGGCGGCACCAATCTTCAGGCGCTTATCGACGCCGAGCGGCGCGGCGAGCTTGGAGAGGGAAAAATAACCCTCGTTCTCGCTTCTAAGCCGGGCGTATACGCTCTTGAAAGAGCAAAGACTGCAGGTATTGAAGGAAGAGTTCTGGCAAGGCGCGATTATGAGAGCATCGGAGATTACTCCCGCGCTCTTACCGAAGAGCTTCTCAAGGAGAAGATCGATCTCGTTGTCCTTGCGGGCTTCCTTACCATAATAGACGAGCAGGTATACGAGGCTTTCCCGAATAAGATACTGAACGTTCACCCCGCTCTCATTCCTTCCTTTTGCGGCAAGGGATATTACGGACTTCGCGTTCACGAGGCGGCGCTTGAAAAGGGCGTCAAGGTCTCGGGCGCGACCGTTCATATAGTGACCCCCGAATGCGATGCAGGCCCTATCGTGCTTCAGCGCGCGGTCGAGGTCAAGGAAGGCGATACTCCCGAAACTCTTCAGAAAAGAATAATGGAAGAGGCGGAGTGGAAGATCTTACCCGAGGCAGTAAGGCTTTTCTGCGAGGGCAGGATAGAGGTTATAAATAACGTAGTAAGAATAAAGTAAATTGATAGGAGTACGGAATGAAGATATCCACTATTAAGGAAGAGCTTAATTCGCTCGATTATCACGGCAGAGGCATAATAATAGGCAAGAGCGCCGACGGAAAGAAGGCGGTTACCGCTTACTTTATAATGGGAAGAAGCGTCAACAGCCGCAACAGAGTATTCGTCCCCGAGGGAGAAAATATGAGGACAAAGGCTTTTGACGAATCAAAAATGGTAGATCCTCATCTCATCATATACTATCCCGTCAGAGTTCTTGGCAACAAGACGATAGTGACAAACGGCGATCAGACGGACACCGTTTACGAGCTTATGGATAAGCAGATGACCTTTGAGCAGGCTTTAAGAACCCGTGAATTTGAGGACGATAAGCCTAATTTCACCCCCCGTATCTCAGGTATTATACACCGCGAGGGCGGCGATATGAATTACGCTATGTCTATTCTTAAGAGCGCGGAAGGCGATGAATCGTCCTGCGAGAGATTTACATACGCGTATTCAAATCCTATCTCCGGCAAAGCGAAGTTTATTCACACGTACAACGGCGCGGGCGATCCTCTCCCCTCATTCGAGGGCGAGCCTAAGACCCTCGTCCTTCCCGATATGGATATAGATGCTCTTACCTCTCATATCTGGGAAAATCTTAATTCTGACAATAAGGTTTCTCTTTTCGTCCGCTACATAGATATTGCGACAGGCGAGAGCGAGACCAGAATAGTTAATAAAAATGCGTGAGGAAGTAAAGATGAAAGAATTTGAACTTAAATACGGCTGCAACCCCAATCAGAAGCCTGCGAAGATCTTTATG
The DNA here is from genome assembly GCA_017462605.1 of Clostridia bacterium. Taxonomy (GTDB): domain Bacteria; phylum Bacillota; class Clostridia; order Oscillospirales; family CAG-272; genus UBA1740. The sequence goes on from JAFTQV010000091.1 coordinate 32,787, forward strand.
GAAGACGGAAGCGAGCTTCCGATCGAAATACTTTCGGGCAGACCGGGATATATAAATTTCCTTGATGCCTTCAACTCATGGCAGCTCGTCCGCGAGCTTAAGGAAGCTCTCGGCTTACCCGCAGTTACCTCCTTCAAGCACGTAAGCCCCACCTCTGCGGCGGTCGGTATTCCTCTTTCCGATAAGCTTAAGCGCGCAACCTTCACCGATGATATCGAAAATCTCGATGCTTCCCCTCTCGCATGCGCATACGCAAGAGCAAGAGGAACGGACAGAATGTGCTCCTTCGGAGACTGGGTCGCTCTTTCGGACGTTTGCGACGTTACCACAGCGAAGCTTATCAAGCGCGAGGTATCAGACGGAATCATAGCTCCCGGCTATGAGCCCGAGGCTCTTGAGATACTTAAGACCAAGAGAAACGGCAACTACAATATAGTAAAGATCGATCCCGATTACGTACCCGCTCCCATAGAAAGAAAGCAGGTATTCGGTATCACCTTCGAGCAGGGCAGAAATAATTTCCTTATAAACGAGGCTCTTCTCGAAAACGTTGTAACTAAAGAAAAGGATATGCCAAGGTCGGCAATCCGCGATCTTATAATCGCTCTTATCACGCTTAAGTATACTCAGTCCAACTCGGTATGCTACGCGGTAGACGGTCAGGCGATCGGAGTCGGCGCAGGTCAGCAGTCGAGAATTCACTGCACTCGCCTTGCAGGCGATAAGGCAAACACCTGGTTCCTTCGCCAGCACGATAAGGTTCTTGCTCTTCCCTTCAAGCCCACTCTCGGCAGACCTGACAGAGACAACGTTATAGACGGATATATCAACGGCAACGAAGAGGACGTTACGGCAGAGGGCAACTGGCAGAAATACTTCACCGAGCGCCCCGAGCCTCTCACCGCAGAGGAAAAGGCTCTGTATCTTGCGAAGATAGACGGTGTTGCTCTCGGATCGGATGCATTCTTCCCCTTCAGCGACAATATCGAGCGCGCTAAGAAGAGCGGCGTTCGCTATATAGCAGAGCCCGGCGGCTCTATCCGCGACGATCTTGTCATCGACTGCGCGGACAAGTACGGCATGACAATGGCATTCACGGGAATGCGCCTTTTCCACCATTAATATTAACGGAGAGTATAGATGAAAATACTTGTTGTAGGCGGTGGCGGAAGAGAACACGCCATCATAAAAAAGGTAAAGGAAAATCCATCCGTTACCGAAATATTTGCGCTCCCCGGCAACGGCGGTATTGCTGCTGACGCGACCTGTGTCAATATCGGCGCAAAGGATATCCCCGCTATCGTAGAATTCGCAAAAAGCAACTCTATTGATTACGCAATAGTAGCTCCCGACGATCCTCTCGTTCTCGGCTGCGTTGACGCGCTTGCCGAGGTTGGAATTCCCTCTTTCGGACCCACGAAGGCGGCGGCTATTATTGAAGGAAGTAAGGTCTTCTCGAAGAACCTTATGAAAAAATACGGTATTCCCACGGCGAAGTACGAGGTATTCTCGGATGCGGGAGCTGCTCTTAAGTATCTCGAGGATGCGCCCATTCCCACCGTCATCAAGGCAGACGGTCTTGCCCTCGGCAAGGGAGTTATCATAGCGATGACGAGAGACGAGGCTAAGAATGCGGTCCTCTCCATTATGGAAGATAAGGTATTCGGAGAGAGCGGCAGCAATATCGTCATCGAGGAATTTCTTGAGGGACCCGAGGTCTCGGTGCTTTCGTTTACGGACGGTAAGTGCGTCGTTCCCATGATATCCAGCCAGGATCATAAGAGAGCGCATGACGGTGACCTTGGACTCAACACGGGCGGAATGGGAACGGTTGCACCCAACCCCTACTATACCGAAGCTGTTGCCGCGGAGTGTATGGAGAAGATATTCCTTCCCACCATAAAGGCTATGGAAGCCGAGGGCAGGACCTTCAAGGGCTGCCTTTACTTCGGTCTTATGCTCACGAAGGACGGACCTAAGGTCATTGAATACAACTGCCGCTTCGGAGACCCCGAGACTCAGGTAGTGCTTCCCCTTCTCGAGTCCGATCTTCTCGATGTTATGATCAGTACGACAAACGGAACGCTCAGCGCCGATGCGGTAAGATTTTCCGATAAGAGCGCATGCTGCGTTATAATGGCATCAAACGGATATCCCGAGCATTACGAAAAGGGCTTCGAGATCGCTATTCCCGATGCCGCTCTTCCCTCGGTATACGTTGCGGGCGCGGCTCTTCGCGAAGGCAAGCTCGTCACCTCAGGGGGCAGAGTTCTCGGAGTAAGCGCCGTCGGCGATACTCTTTCCGAGGCTATTCGCGCGTCCTACTCCCTCGTTTCGACAATAAACTTTGAAAATGCCTTTTACCGCTCCGATATCGGTAAAAGAGCGCTTATGGCAAAGGAGATCAAATAATGGTATATAGAATTTACGTAGAGAAAAAGGCAGGTCTTGACAATGAGGCGAGATCGCTTCTCTCCGAGCTTCGCTCGCTTATCGGAATAAGCTCGCTTTCGGGCGTGCGTATACTCAACAGATACGATGCGGATAATATAAGCGAGGAGCTTTTCACAAAGGCGATCGACACCGTCTTTTCCGAGCCTCAGCTTGACTCTGCCTTCGGAGAGCTTGATACCGAAGGATATACCGCCTTTGCGGTAGAGTATCTTCCCGGTCAGTTTGATCAGAGAGCGGATTCCGCCGCGCAGTGCATACAGATCATGTCCTGCGACGAAAGACCCACCGTCAGAACCGCTAAGGTATATCTTCTTTCGGGAAATATCACCGAGGACGAGCTTCTCGAGATAAAGAAATACGTTATCAACCCCGTTGAGGCGAGAGAGGCTTCGCTTGACTTGCCCGAAACGCTTAACGTTAAATATGAAATCCCCACCGAGGTAGCAACGCTGGACGGCTTCCTCGAGCTTGACAGAGAGGGACTTATGAATTTCGTTTCATCCCTCGGTCTTGCTATGGATATAGATGACGTCACCTTCTGCCAGAGCTACTTCAAGAAGGAAGGCAGATGCCCCACCATCACCGAGATCAGAATGATCGACACGTATTGGTCGGACCACTGCCGCCACACCACCTTCCTTACTACTATTGACAGCGTTAAGTTTGAGGATAAGCTTCTTGAAGAGGCGTACGAAAGCTATCTTAACGCAAGACGCGAGCTTGGAAGGACCAAGCCAGTGAACCTTATGGATATCGCAACTCTTGCAACAAGATACTTAAAGGTCAACGGCAAGCTCCCGAAGCTCGACGAGTCCGAGGAGATCAATGCCTGCACCGTCAAGATCGAGATAGAGGTAGACGGCGTCAAGGAGCCTTGGCTTCTTCTCTTCAAGAACGAGACTCATAACCACCCCACCGAGATCGAGCCCTTCGGCGGCGCGGCGACCTGTATCGGCGGAGCTATCCGCGATCCCCTTTCGGGCAGATCCTACGTTTACGCGGCAATGAGAGTTACGGGCGCGGCAGATCCCACAAAGCCCGTTTCCGAGACTATAAAGGGCAAGCTTCCTCAAAGAAAGATCGTTCAGACCGCTGCTGCGGGATATTCCTCTTACGGTAACCAGATCGGTCTTGCAACGGGTATGGTAGACGAGCTTTATCACGACGGATACGCGGCAAAGAGAATGGAGATCGGCGCAGTTATAGCAGCCGCTCCCGAGGCAAACGTACGCCGCGAGTGCCCCGATCCCGGCGACGTAGTTATCCTTCTCGGCGGAAGAACGGGAAGAGACGGCTGCGGCGGAGCAACAGGATCCTCGAAAAAGCACACTCTCACCTCTCTTGAGACCTGCGGAGCTGAGGTCCAGAAGGGTAATGCTCCCGAGGAAAGAAAGCTTCAGCGCCTTTTCAGAAATCCCAAGGCTACAAGACTTATCAAGCGCTGCAACGACTTTGGCGCGGGCGGTGTTTCGGTCGCTGTCGGCGAGCTTGCGGACGGACTTGACATAGATCTCAATAAGGTTCCCAAGAAATACGAGGGACTTGACGGCACCGAGCTTGCAATAAGCGAATCTCAGGAGAGAATGGCAGTTGTCGTTGAGAAGGAAAACGTTGATAAATTCTTGGCTCTCGCTCTTTCGGAGAACCTTGAGGCAACCGTTATCGCCACCGTCACCGAGGAGAAAAGACTTCGCATGAGGTGGAACGGTAAGACGATCGTTGATATCTCCCGAGAGTTCCTTAACTCAAACGGAGCCGAAAAGCATATTGATATCGCTCCCGCGAAGGCTGAGAGCTTCAAGAAGGACGCGCCCGCATGCTTCAAGTGCGGTATGCTCTCGCTTGCATCCGATCTCAACGTTTGCTCGAAGAGAGGTCTTTCGGAAAGATTTGACTCCACGATCGGTGCAGGCACAGTCCTTATGCCCTTCGGCGGAAAGCATCAGAAGACACCTATTCAGGCAATGGTACACAAGATATCGGTAGAGGAAAAGCACACGGATGACGTATCCTTTATGTCCTGGGGCTATAACCCCTACATCGCGGAAAAGAGCCCCTTCCATTCGGCTTATCTTGCGGTAGTTGAAAGCGTATCGAAGCTTATCGCTCACGGCGCTTCCTTCGAGGACGTTTACCTCACCTTCCAGGAGTATTTCGAAAAGCCCGGACGCGACGGCAAGAGATGGGGCAAGCCTATGGCGGCTCTTCTCGGAGCATTCCGCGCGCAGATGGAGCTTGGAATCGCATCTATCGGCGGTAAGGACTCTATGAGCGGCTCGTTTGAGGATATAGACGTTCCGCCCACACTCGTTTCCTTCGCTGTTACTACGGGTAAGGCATCCGATGTCATCACCAACGATATGAAGGCGGCAGGCAATAAGGTAGTTATGCTTTCTCCCGAATACGGAGAGGACGGACTTCCCAAGGCAGACTCTCTTATTTCTCTTTATTCAACCGTCACCTCTCTTATGAGAGCGGGCAAGGTAAAGGCTGCTTATACTCCCACCTTGGGCGGCGTTGCCGAGGCGATCTATAAGATGTGTATTGGTAACGGCTTTGGCTTCGACTTTGACTCGAATCTCACTCTTGACGATATATTCGGCTACAACTACGGCGCATTTATCCTTGAGGTCGATACTGACGTAGAGGGAAAAGTTATCGGTTATGTAAATGATAATAGTCAATTCACTTATAAAAATGACGTTCTCACCGCAAAAGAGCTTTCGAAGCTTTACGAAGAAAAGCTCGAGGGAGTATTCCCCTGCCGTGAGACCGAGGACAATAAGACCTACGAGGCATTCAGCTTCGAAGGAAAGAAGATCTCCGCTCCCACCGTCATCACATCGCGCCCCAAGGTGCTTATTCCCGTATTCCCGGGAACAAACTGCGAGTTTGACTCCGCTAAGGTAATGCGCGACGCGGGCAGCGAGGTTGAGATCTTCGTTGTCAACAACCTTACCAAGGACGGTATTCTCCGCTCCACCGAGGACTTCGCAAGAAAGCTTCGCGAATCCCAGATGGTATTCGTGCCGGGCGGATTCTCGGGCGGTGACGAGCCTGACGGATCGGGTAAATTCATTATGGCGTTCTTCCGCAACGAGGCGGTAAAGAACGAGATACACGCTCTTCTTGATAACAGAGCGGGTCTTATGTGCGGTATCTGCAACGGCTTCCAGGCTCTTGTCAAGCTTGGTCTCGTTCCTTACGGAAGGATCACCGAGGCAAACGAGAGCGCGCCTACTCTTACCTTCAATAATATCTCCCGCCACCAGTCCAAGCTTGTCAGAACGAGGATAGCTTCCAATAAGTCGCCCTGGCTCTCATACACCAACGTCGGCGATATCTATACCGTTCCGATCTCCCACGGAGAAGGTAAATTCCTTTGCTCCGAGGCAGAGGCTCTCGAGCTTGCGAAGAACGGTCAGATCGCAACTCAGTACGTAGATCTTGACGGAAATCCCACCTCGGATATCCGCTATAACCCCAACGGCTCTACCTTTGCTATCGAGGGTATCACCTCGCCTGACGGAAGAGTCCTCGGTAAGATGGGACACAGCGAGCGTATCGGAAACGGACTTTACAAGAACGTGCTTGGCGAATTCGATATGAAGATGTTCCTCTCCGCAACAGAATATTTCAAAAAATCCTAGATGATTGGAGAAAGAAATGGCATTTTTATCCGATATAGAAATAGCTCAAAGCGCAAAGCTTCTCCCCATAACCGAGATCGCAGAGCGCGCCGGAATTCCGGACGATTATCTTGAGCTTTACGGAAAGCATAAGGCAAAGGTCAATTATTCCCTTCTTAATGATAGCAAAAGAGAGCCCGGTAAGCTCATTCTCGTTACCGCCATTACCCCCACCCCCGCGGGTGAGGGTAAGACCACAACGACGATCGGTCTTGCGGACGGAATGAAGAGAATAGGCAAATCGGTCTCGGTCGCTCTTCGCGAGCCCTCTCTCGGACCGGTATTCGGAATAAAGGGCGGCGCCGCAGGCGGCGGCTACGCTCAGGTAGTTCCCATGGAAGATATAAATCTTCACTTCACGGGCGACTTCCACGCGATCGGCGCGGCAAACAACCTTCTCGCCGCTATGCTCGATAACCATATTTATCAGGGCAACGAGCTTAATATCGATCCCAGAAGGATCACTTGGAAGAGATGCGTTGATATGAACGACCGCCAGCTCCGCTTCGTTACGGACGGTCTTGGCGGAAGAGTCAACGGAGTACCCCGTGAGGACGGATATGACATAACCGTTGCTTCCGAGATCATGGCTGTATTCTGCCTTGCAAGCTCTATTACCGATCTTAAGGAAAGGCTCTCTAAGATCGTTGTTGCTTACACCTATGACGAAAAGCCCGTAACGGCAGGCGACCTCGGCGCAACAGGCGCTATGGCTGCGCTTCTCAAGGATGCTCTGAAGCCTAATCTCGTGCAGACTCTCGAGGGCACTCCCGCCTTTGTTCACGGCGGTCCTTTCGCTAATATTGCTCACGGCTGCAACTCGGTAATTGCTACCAAAATGTCAATGAAACTTTCCGATTACGCTATAACAGAGGCAGGCTTCGGCGCAGACCTCGGCGCAGAAAAGTTCCTTGATATCAAGTGCAGAATGGCTGGTCTTACCCCCTCTGCGGTAGTTATCGTAGCTACCGTCCGCGCTCTTAAGATGCACGGCGGCGTACCCAAGACGGAGCTTGGCAGAGAGAACCTTGATGCGCTTAAGGCAGGCATCCCGAACCTTCTTCGCCACGTTTCCAACATCAAGAACGTTTATAAGCTTCCTTCCGTGGTTGCGGTCAACCGCTTTCCCACCGATACCGATGCTGAGATCGAGCTTATCATCGAGGAATGCAAGAAGCTTGGCGTCAACGTCGTTCTCTCCACGGTCTGGGCAGAGGGCGGCAAGGGCGGCGAGGCGCTTGCGCGCGAGGTAGTCCGCCTTTGCGAAGAGGAAAAGGGCGACTTCACCTTCTCCTATGACGAGAAGCTTTCTATCCCCGAAAAGATCGAGGCTATCGTCAAGAAGATCTACGGCGGAGACGGTATATCCATTCTCCCTGCCGCAAAGAAGCAGATCGATATGCTTGTCAAGAACGGCTACGATAAGCTCCCCGTTTGCGTAGCTAAGACTCAGTATTCCTTCTCGGACGATGCGACCAAGCTCGGCGCTCCGACAGGCTTTACCGTCACTATCAAGAACGTCAAGGTCAGCGCAGGCGCAGGCTTCGTCGTTGTCCTCACGGGCGATATTATGACGATGCCCGGACTTCCCAAATCTCCCGCCGCTCTCCGCATAGACGTTGATGAAAGCGGAAAGATAACAGGACTTTTCTGATATAAGATACAAATAAAAACCAACAAAAAAGCGCTTATGAGCCGAGATCCACCGCCTCGGTTCACAAGCGTTTTTTATTATTTATTTTACTTGATCTTCACGCCGCCGATCATTCTCTCGATATAAGATATTTCATAAGAAGAAGGGCACGTGATCGTAAATAAATAGCCGTCATATATCCAGGAAACGTCATAATAACCGAACTCTTCGCTGTAATATACGTCTATCCCGTTACAGATTATCTTAGTATAAGTTCTTTCGCCGTCAATATTCCAAGCTCCGCCATTCCAGACCGATTGAGCGAGAACGATATTCTCTTCTCCCTTCATCCATAAGCGAACCGTGTGCATATCGGAAAGCACAGGCTGGGGTTCGACCTCAAAAAAGCCATCCGGTATAATAGTCAGGGTATAAATATCGTCTATTCTCTGCCGCACAACTTCGTTTTCCTCGGGTGTGGGTATGACCTCGTAGTTGCCGTCAATGAATCTGACTATAAATCTTCTGATAATAGGCGCGCATGCAACAGCCGTAATAATTAAAGCGATTATTATTGCGGCAATCAAAAGAACCTTTGGGGATAATTTTAAGCTTCGGGGCTTTTCATTTTCTCCTTTGAAAATACCATTTATCTTAGCTATATATAGAGGAGAATGATCTAAACTCACCTCAGGCTCTTCATTAAAGCTTCTTGCTTCAAGCAAAGCAGAGTCTAAAAGGAGCTTTGAAAAGAGCTTTTTTTCTTTTAACGTCATCATTTTTTCGTCTCCTTTAAGAAGGAGCGCATTTTCTCTATGCCCCTTTTAATTCGGCTTTTAACAGTTCCAAGCTTTGAATCGGTGATCTCGGCAATTTCGCCGTACGAAAAGCCAAAAACCAAATACAGTCGTAAGGCGACGGTATATTCTTCCGGTAACCTGCTTATTCCAAAAAGAGCCTTTTCGTATACTTCCTTTTCTTCGATCTCGCTTGATATGTCATCTTGAGATCGAAGACTGCGTATCTCTTCAATATCTATCAGCTTATCGCTTCTATTCTTTTCGGGAAATATTCTTATACATTCATTTTTTACCAACGTACAAACGAATGCCGTGAGTCTATCTTCATTGTCCGTTTCGACCCTTTTAATACTAAGCGCTATTCTCATGAATGCGTTGGATACCGCATCCTCTGCATAATGGACGTCGCCAAGCCTCTTCATTGCCATTTTGAACATCATTTGATAATACTTTTTATATATGTTCTCAAGCTTAAGCTTATCATTCGGATCATCAATTGCGCTCAGTAATAAAGCAAGCATCAGCCGTCACCTCTTTTCGCTGTACAAAAGTAATGTTTTAATTTTATTCTATTACTCGAAATTTGTCAAGAAAGTTTTCGTTTTTTTTAAAAAATTCAAAAATCCTGCAACCTTTTTTCTTCTTTTAGGGTATTACATATCAAAGGGGGTGAATGGTGCGAAATACTATTATAATCAGCTGAGGCTTTGGCGAAGTGCCGCATGCCGAATGATTCTCTATGCCCGGCGGCATACGAAAGAAAGGAATACTAAATCATGAAGAAATCTATTGTACTCTTGCTAATGCTCTCAACGCTTTTTGGAATCTTTGCAATTGCAATGTCAGCTTATAGCGAGCCTATCACGCCATTTTACAACAACACGTATCAGGCGCGTACGACAGTTTCCATCGACTCAAACGGAAAAGCAACGGTAAACGTCTATTACTATGGCAGAGTCGGCGTTACAAAAAGTGCAACGATCACCACTAAGCTGCAAAAGAACGTTTCCGGCGTCTGGCAAGACGTCAGTATCGGTACAGCAAATAATAGCTGGATAGACACCTCGTCATCATTCACAGCAACTTTTAATCACACCGCAAATTTGACATCCCGCGGAACGTACAGAGCAATCTCTACATATCAAATATCCGGAACCGGCGGCGCTACCGACGTTATAGAATCAATTTCGGAAGCTATATATTAAACACTTCAATTGACATGCAAATGAAAGTATAGTATACTTGAAAATACAAACTTTAAAAATAAATGAAAGGAGTTCTACCGTAATGAGTAAAAAAATCTTTCTTTCAATAGTATCGCTGCTTTTAATCTTATCAATGCTCATTTCATGCGCAAAAAAACCTAACAATGATGGATCAATCGATAATAATGACGGTTCAACCGAAAACAACGTAGCAAACAACAATGAAAGCGAAGAAAAAATCCTTTACACCGGTAAAAATTCTTATAACAATATTGCCGGAGATAAATTAGTCGTTTCACTTTTTTCACGATATGACCCCTTAAGTTATACAGCTGATAGTTTTTCAGAAGTAAATTGTGAAAAACTTGAGGTCAAAACGATTGCAAACGATACGTTTCTTTATCTTTCTATACCGCTTATCGATAAAAGCGATGAATTATCCGATAAAAACGAAGAAAACCTTATAAGTGCATTAAGAACAATAGAAAAAAGAGACGATGTAAAAGCAGTTTTTCCAAAATACAAAAAGATTATATGCACAACTCCCATAAACGCAGATTTCTCGGAAAATGAACTTACTATAACGCCTTTCCCGGAATACAATAACTATAAATACACCGTGGATGATTTCAAAGAAATTAATTGCATATCAATAAAAGAACTGCTGCCTCCGAAGCACGGCGAACTACATAGATGGATTTCTTTAGAGATACCGGGAAATGATAAAGAAAACGTATTGGCTGCTATAAAGAAGCTTGAAAAAAGAGAAGATATTGCATTTGCAGACCCCAGCTTCTATTTTTCATATGAGAATTACACCAGCGATCCCTTTTGCAATGATTCTGATCAATGGGCAATTAGTAAAATCAACTTGTCTTCCGCTTGGAATATACTATCCGGCGGTTCCACTGTGACGGTTGGCGTTATTGATGGCGGAATTGATAATCAACACCCCGATTTAGCAGGCCGCATTAATGTTTCTTTAAGTAAAGACTTTTATGAAAACGCTGAAACAGGAGATGTTCTAGCTCCGTTTGCGGATAGAAACGGACACGGTACATTCGTTGCGGGAATAATAAATGCGCAAGGTAATAATGGAAGCGGAACAGCAGGTGTTTCCTGGAAAAACAACGTCGAATTGGTATCATTAAAAGTGAGCAAATTCAAAGCGAGTGAAAATAAATACGTTATGGATGGAAATTCCGTAATACTAGCAATTAATCATGCATCCGCAACCGGGATAGACATTATAAATGCTTCTTATGGATTATATCCTGAGTTGCAAAATACAAGCGCAGAATATATCAATAGACTCAGAAGCGCAATAGATGCTTATCCGGGGCTTTTTGTATGCTCTGCAGGTAATGATAATTCAAATAATGATTCCTATACACATCTACCCAGTGACAACTGCGATCTTAATAACGTAATATCCGTTGGTGCGAGCCAATCGGACGATGATAAATGGCAAAAATCCAATTATGGACAAGAAACAGTCAGTATTTTCGCTCCGGGCGCTTTGATTTTAAGCTGTTACCCAACATATCTTTGCGGCAATGATTGTAGTTCAACAGGACATGTTGGCGTTGGCTATCATACAATGTCAGGCACATCTATGGCTACCCCTTTTGTAACAGGAGTCGCTGCGCTGCTTCTTTCAGCAAACCCAAATCTCACAGCTGAGAATCTCAAAAAGATTATAATGAGCTGTGATGACGATGTATCAGCTCTTTCGGAGCTTTGTGTTTCCGGCGGAAGATTAAACGCGTATAAAGCAGTAACTCACGTTCATACCAATCGATATGAACAAATAAGCAGCTTTTCTCAACACAAATGCATTTGCACCGTATGTGACTACGAGCACCTCGAAGATCACGATTGGAGACTGAAATACGTAGGAGCATCCGTTTCCGGAGATAACGAGCTTTA
>JAFTQV010000010.1 GCA_017462605.1 Clostridia bacterium
ATCCGCCTCACATCCGTTCGGCACCTTCCCGACTAGGGAAGGCTAAGAACGAGAACGCTTGCGTCACGGTAGCCGTTCATGGCTTCTTCTGATGATTTTCTCCCGCCCGACACCTTTAGGTGTCATCCTCGAGCGAAGCGAAGGATCTGGGCGAGATTGATAAGCATATTCCCGCGAGATCCCAACTGCGCTTATGCTCGTTGCTGCTACGCAGTTCGACTCCGCTTCGCTGCGCTCAGGATGACGCGCGGGGGCGGCTTTCCTTCGCGCTCGGTAGGCTCGCCCTTTGGGAGAGCTCCCGCGTAGCGGGTGAGAGGGAGGCTATCGTTTGCACTCGGTATAAAAAGGCTTCCTCCGGGAGGAAGCTGGCGAGCGAAGCGAGACTGAAGGAGAGTGCGTGCAGTCTTCTCTTCTAAGCCGATACATTGAGATAACGAATGCTATCGCAGGCTCCTTCCGTCATTTTCTTTCGAAAATGCCACCTTCCTCTCGGAGGAAGGCTTAAATATCACGTCACCGAAGGTGACATTTCATGCCAAAGGCATTTCATTGCGACCGTAGTGAGCCTTTCTTCCCCTTTCTATTGACTTTTTATATTATTTATGATATATTTGATATAGTACTATTATTTTCATTTTCGCGCGAGGTTTTTATGAAGCTATCAATAATCATTTGCCTATACAATACAGATAGATATTATTTTGAGAGCTGCCTCGAATCGGTAAGGGCGGAGTCGCTCGCCGAGGGGGATTATGAGATCCTCGTTATCAATGACGGCTCGGACATAGATTATTCCGATCTTTTTGAAAAATACAAGGTTCGATGCATCACTACCGAGAACAGGGGCATTTTCAGAGCAAGGCTTCTCGGCGTAAAGGAAGCGCTTGGAGATTATATAGCTTTTATTGACAGCGACGATACCGTCAGCTTCAATTATCACCTTCCAATGCTTGATTGCGCTATCGGGACGGGCGCGGATATAGTTTTCAACGATTGGGCATTCCATACCGAGAGAAGCAGGTATTACTGCAACGCCGATTCGACCATATCGGGCGATATCGACCTCGAGGGCGATGCAGTCCTTCCCGGCTTCGTGAAGAACGAGGGCAGGGAGCATTCATATTTCGTGCTTTGGAATAAGGTATTCCGCGCTTCTCTTATGAAGGACTTCCTTCCTAAGCTCTCTCCCATTGCCGAAAGGCCAGAGCGCTTCAATTATTCCGAGGATGCGCTGATGACGTTCTCGGCATTTTGCCGCGCAAGGCGTGTTTTGGGGGTACATACAGGGTACTATTTTTACCGCATACACGGCGGTCAGACGGTGAACGTTGTGAGTGAGGAGAGGCTTCGCTCTCAGATCATGAATATGAGCGAAACTCTTGATATAATGGAAGAGGGCGTTGGCGATCACCCTCGAAGGGAAGCGATCCTCGGATCTATCTCAAAATGGCGCGCGCTTATGTCAAGAACGCATTATTCCTATGCTAAGGCAGGCGGATACGATAGCCTCAATGAGCTTATAAAGGAGAGATACCGCCGGGACAAGCTTCGCCGCTCAACGTATAAGGACAGCTCGGCTTATTCGGATAACGTTGTTCTTCCCGAGAACTTCTCCGAGCTTGAAGGTTATCTCAAAAGGGTATTTTTTGAGGATAAGCCGATCTCGGTCGATCTCAGGCAGGCAAACGGATATATTTTCTCAAATATAACCTTTATGATCGACCGCGGAGCGAAAATAACGATAGCCAAGGGCGGTCTTGCCGCGCCGAAGGCAAAGGTCAGCCTGAAGAACAGGATATTGATGAACCGCGTGGTCTACGCTATCGGTCTTAAGCTCTTCAAGAAGGGCTCGAAGCTGCGCGCTTTTTTGAAAAAGCATATTTAAAAGTTTAAAATTTCGCAACCGTAAGTTCCTTGACTTGGCGCTTAGGGTATGATAAAATTATAAAAAATAATTTCGGAGCAAATTAATGAATAAGACGAAAAAAGAAAGTGTTGTCTCAAGATTTCTTGAGCATAAGTTTCTCTTCACGGAGCTGGTAAAGCGCGATTTCAAGAAGAAATACAAAAGAACCTACCTCGGTATGCTATGGAGCGTGCTTTCGCCGCTGCTTACGCTGCTTATAATGTCGCTCGTTTTCAAGCAGTTTTTCGGCAACAGGACCGAGCATTACACCATATATCTTTTCTGCGGAAATATAGTTTTCTCGTATTTCTCGGATGCTACCAACGGCGGAATGGGCTCGCTTATAGCCAATTCCTCGATATTCACCAAGGTCAACGTACCGAAGTATCTCTTCCTTTTCTCAAGGAACGTTTCAAGCCTTATCAACTTCGGTCTGACTCTCGCGGTATTCTTTATCTTCTGCATTTTCGATGGAATAACCTTTACTTTCGGATTTTTCTGGCTTATTGTACCGATCCTTTGCCTGATAATTTTCAATATCGGAGTTGGACTTATTCTCTCCGCGCTCTTCGTTTTCTTCCGTGATATGCAATATCTCTGGAGCGTATTTACAACGTTACTTATGTATATGTCCGCAATATTCTATACAACGGACAGCTTCGGAGCATATGAGAAGCTCTTCTTACTTAACCCTGTATTCGTTTATATAAAATATTTCAGAATTATAGTAATTGATAATAGCTTCCCCTCTATACAGTACAACCTTTTAGCGATCGGTTACGCTTTGCTCGCCTTTGCGGTAGGCTCGCTCTTCTATAAGAAGTTTAACCACAAATTCCTTTATTACGTATAAGGAGGCAGTATGGAAAACAAGAATAATACAAATGAAAAGCCTATACTCCTTCTTGATAACGTTTCTATCCGTTATATCACGGGAGATTTCAAGGAAATAGGCATAAAGGAATATATTTTAAGAAGGATCACGCGCAAATACCACGTCAAGGAATTCTGGGCAGACAGGCATATAACCTTCTCGATAAACCGCGGCGATATGCTCGGCATTATCGGAACGAACGGCGCGGGAAAATCCACTCTTCTCAAGGCGATCTCGGGCATTATGAGACCCACCGAGGGCTACGTTGAGATCGGCGGAAAGATAGCGGCTCTGCTTGAGCTTGGCTCGGGATTTGACGGAGATCTTACGGTTAAGGAAAACACCTATCTGCGCGGCGCAATGCTCGGCTACACGAAGAAGTTTATGGACGATACCTACCGCGACATCATAGCCTTTGCGGAGCTTGAGGATTATGAGAACAGCGCATTTAAGCATCTTTCCTCGGGAATGAAATCCCGCCTCGCCTTCTCTATCGCTTCTCTCGTCAGCCCCGATATACTTATTCTTGACGAGGTGCTTTCTGTCGGAGACGGAGCATTCAGAGCGAAGAGCGAGGCTAAAATGAAGTCGATCATCAACGGCGGCGCTACTACCATTCTTGTTTCGCACTCGATAGGGCAGGTTCGCTCGATGTGCAATAAGATACTCTGGCTCGATCACGGTAAGCAGATAGCCTTCGGTGATGACGTCAAGGGCATTTGCGATGCATATGAGAAATATTTACAAACCAAAGTTTTACCCGAAAATATTCAAGGGGCGGTAAATTAAAATGAAAGAAGACATGAAATTAAATAACTCTACTTCGGAAAAGAAATATCCTTGCGTTTTCTCGGTAGTAATGGCTGTATACAACTGCGAGCCCTTTCTCAGAGAAACGCTGGACAGTATTGTAAACCAGGATATTGAAAACATTGTAAGATATGAAAACGGCGTTCCCACCGAGGAAAAGATCCCCTTTGAGGAGCTGGTCGAGGTCATTATGGTCGACGACGGATCAAAGGACTCCTCGGGCGCAATATGCGACGAATACGCCGAGAAATATCCCAACTTCAAGGTAATACATAAGCCAAACGGCGGCGTTGCCTCGGCGAGAAACGAGGGTCTTAAGCACGTTCGCGGAAAATATATGAATTTCTTAGACAGCGACGATACCTTTTCTCCCAACGTTTTCGAGGAAATGTATAAGTTCTTCGAGACGCATTACAACGAGACGGACGTTATAACTATGCCCCTTGAGTTCTTCGATGCGGTCACAGGACCTCATTGGCAGAACTATAAATTCAAGAAGTATGCAAGAATAGCCAATCTTTACAATGAATATGACTGCCCCCTTATGTTTGTCAACGCGAGCTTCTTCAAGTCCGAATATAAGGATAAGGTAAGCTTCAACGGAAAGCTCGTCTGCGGAGAGGATATCAGATTTATCTGCGAGATCCTTTCGGAAAAGATGACTATGGGTCTTGTTCCTTACTGCCATTACGGATACAGAAGGAGAAGCTCGGGCGAGGAATCCTTGGTTCAGTCATCAAAGAAAAAGGTCGGCTGGTATTTCGACTACTTTGAAAACCTCACCCTCTGGGCGGTTGACTTTGCTATGAATAAATGGGGATATATTCCCTATTACTATCAGCATATAATCGTTTGCGACCTTCAGTGGCGCTTCCTCAACGATTATGAATCTACGGCTATTCAGGTTCTCGGAGAGGCTGAATACGAGCGCTATAAGACCGTGCTTTATGACTGCCTTAAGTATTTTGACGATAAGATCATTCTCGGTCAGCGCAATATCTGGGACGAGCATAAATGCATGATGCTCAAAAAGAAATATGGGCGCGATCCCGAGCTTTGCAAATTCGAGGACGACGTACGCCTCAGATTTGCCAATACCACCTTCTGCTGGCTCTCCAACTGCTTGACAAGGTATGACTTTATCAAGATAGAGGACGGAAATCTTATAATAGAGGGCTATACTATGCTCCTCGGCTATCCCGACGATGCCGATATAAAGGTCTTCTTCCGCGCGAAAGACACAGGCAGCGACTCCTATTATATGTTAGAGTGCGAGACCCCCGAAAGAGATGCCAACAGATACAGGCTTGACGAGGTCCTCTTCCGCGGTATTCCTTTCAGACTTTCGACTCCCATTTCCGATCTTAAGGACACGTCTCTTGAGCTTGCGGTTATTGCAAACGGCGACCTTATTGTAAAGAAAGATATACGTTACAGCAAGTTTACGCCCATTGGCAAGGAGTTCAAGAACTCTTACTACTACGAAGACGGTCATATGCTTACCTGCGACTCTCGCTTCATAAGAGTAAAGGCTTGCAAGAAGAGCGCGGCAAGAAAGAAGAAGCGCGCCTTTATCAAGGAGCTTTCGCGCTCCAATAAGCTCGGAGCTAAGAAGGCATCTCTTGTTTACCGCGTGCTTGACGTATTAAAGCTCTTCAAGAGAAAGCCTCTTGTGATCATAAGCGACAGGATAAACAAAGCGGGCGACAACGGCGAAGCTCTCTTCCGCTATCTCGTTGAAAACAAGGTCAATGATTTCAACTACGTATTCGCTATCGAGAAGGATTCTCCCGACTACGAGAGGATCAAGAGGATCGGCGGAAAGGTCGTCAATATGTCAAGCCATAAGTATAAGCTTATGCACCTTATGTCTGACTGTACCGTTTCTTCGCACGCAGATGATATAACGGCTAATCCCTTTACCTATTATTTTGCGCCTTACCGCAACTTCGTTGCAAGCCAGAAGTACGTTTTTCTTCAGCACGGTGTAACCAAGGATAACGTTGCCGATTGGCTTGGAAGATATTCAAAAAATCTCACGGGTCTCGTTTGCGCGGCAACTCCCGAGGCTGATGCCTTTATGGGGATAGAGTACGGATATTCCGCCGAGAATATCTGGCGCACAGGCTTCCCGAGATTTGACAGACTTTACAACGATGATAAGAAGTATATCACCGTTATGCCCACTTGGAGAATGTATCTTTCCGCTTGGGATTCCTCGCACGAGGGCGTCTGGAAGCTCTCCGCTTCATTCACGAACAGCGCATATTATAAGTTCTATAACGCTCTTATAAACGATGAGCGCCTTATCGCTGCGGCGAAGGCTAAGGGCTATACGCTTTGCTTTATGCCTCACCCCAACGTTATGAATTATATTGACGTATTCGATAAGCACCCCGACGTTAAATTCTTCGGCTTTGACAAGGAGTACCGCGATATTTACGCCGAGAGCAGCCTTGTTCTCACCGACTATTCATCCGCAGTATTCGACTTTGCTTATTTAAGAAAGCCTGTCGTTTATACTCAGTTTGACAAGGACGAATTTTTCGCAGGCAACCATGCCTACACGAAGGGTTACTTTGACTATGAGGACGACGGCTTTGGAGAGGTCGCTTACGACTACGATGCAACCGTTGATCTTCTCATAAAGTATATTGAGAGCGGCTGCAAGCTCGATGATAAATACCGCGAGAGGATCGATAGCTTCTTCCTCTTCAATGATTCCGAGAGCAGCAAGAGAGTTTGCGAAAAGATCACAAGACTTATAAAATAATAAAACCTTATACAAAAAGGTGCTGAGTCATTAAGAATTCAGATAGATAAAGGCATTCGTACAAAAATAAGTAAAAATCTGAATTCTTAGTGCGAAACACCTTTGGGGCTTGCTTAATTTAGGCATAACCCAAAAAGAGCATTAAAAGGAAGAAATTTGCAAAATTTCAACCTCAAAAAACAACAAGGCATAAAATTAGAGCGAAGAAACCGTATTTTTTAGATGGAATCTTCGCTCTTTTTGGGTTATGCCTAAATGGAGCAGCCCCTTTTGTAGCTTACGAGAGCCGAAACAGGCTTTTAATCTCCTTTTGGCACTTTAGGAATCTCAATTTCTCCCTCGGTTTTTTCAAAAGCTTTTATTTCCTGCCTGATCAGATAAAGTATTTCTCCGTTTGCCGAACGACCGTAATACTTCGATATATAATGAAGCTTATAGTGAAGCTCGGGGTCGATTTCAATTCCAAGATGCTTATTATTTTTATTTCTCATAACAATCTCCAAAAAAATCTTAATTTAAGTATATTTTAAGATTATTTTATGATATAATGTTGTAAGTATACTTAATTTAAGTATACAAAATGTTTGAGATCATACTATGCGAATAATTCGTGATATCCATAATAACTCTGAGCTTGGAAACAAAAAGGGACGAAGAGCGACAATGCTCTTCGTCCCGTCCTGCCGATAGGTTACGTATTCTGTTTTAAGATATGATCTATTAGAGTACGCCCTTTGAAGCAGACTTTTTATGGCTTTTTGAATTTTAATTATTCAGCAGCCTGTGTTGTTACTTCAACGTAAGATCCTTCAACGTTGTTGTAATACTTGAAGGTACCTGCGGTTGCATCGTAAATACCGATCTCAGCGCCCTTGGTCTCGTCCTTATTGAACTCCATAAGGAAGTAGGTATGCTCTGCCTCGGTGCAAAGAGCTGCGTATGCGCTCGATGCGGGATCTGCGATCTTGGTGATGTATGCGCCGATAAGATCAGCGTATGCGCCAGAGGACTCTGCGGTATTGAACATTGCGCAAGCCATCTCGTAGCTCTCAACCGAAAGGAAGGTCGAGGAATTGTATCCGCACATATAAATATCGGGATAGAAGAAGAGGATAAGCTCTGCGTTGATAGAAGACTCAACGTCTATAAGTCCAAGCTCTTCAAGCTGAGCCTGCTTATCGGGATAAAGGCTGGTGGGAGTATTGGGATGTCCCTTATAGTAGTAAACAAACTCTTCCTCGCCATAGTAAGCCTTAACGAGCTTAACGTAATTCTCGAAGTCGGGCTCGCTATTACCGGTTGCCCAAGATCCGAGGATCATCATTGCCTTCTTACCGTTCTTCTCTGCCTCAGCGAACATCTCGTCGTTGAAGTTATAGAAGCTCTTGAGAGTTTCCTTCTCAGCATCGGTCATAGAGGTAAGGGGCTTTGCAAAGTTTCTCTCTTCAATAACGCCTTCGCAAACATCAGCTCCTAGAACAGTATCAATGAAGTCCTGATCGGGAGAGCAAAGAACGCCTGCGCGGGGTCTTAAGATCCACCACTCAACGTTGTCCATTTCCTTAGCCGCAACGTAGGAATACTGCCTGAAATCGTTGGGGTTAACGGAGAAGGTGTGCTTCCAGCCGAAGTCCTTATTTGCTCTTACCTGAGTGTAAAGAGTCTCAAGCTTAGATGCCATATCTGCATACTTAGCGTCTGCATCAAAGGTTGCATCGGTGCTGTCAAAAGCCTTATTGAACTCGGAATACGAAGCTCCGCCGTCCGAAAGAAGGGTTGCGGTGTAGTTCTCCTCAGCGATTCCGTTCGCAGGAAGGAACTTCATATAAAGGTATGCATTGTAATCGTTGATGTAAAGATTGAACTTGGAATCGGGGTTTATGCTGTAAAGCTCCTCGATATAAGCATCGGTAACCTCAAGCATTCTATCGTAATTATTATGCTTAAGAACCTCAGACTTATCAACGGTAGGCATTGCAAATACGTTCTCGGGAAGATTATCCCAGTCCCAGCTATCGGGGCGCGCAAGCCATACGAAGGTAGGAATGCTGTAATTATCGGTTATTTCATTCATATAAAGAGTGAAATAAAGCTGAGGCATAGATCCCGAAATAGGAGCTATAACGTACTCATCGGTAAATACTGCAACGTCCTTGGAGATCTCGCCAACGTGACCCTCAGCGCCGGTAGCCTTGACGGTTACGGTGTGCTTGCCGTAGTAAGCGTCAACAACCGCTTCCTTAGTCTTGAGCGCATCACCTGTTACTTCCTTGGTAGCGACAGTCTGCTCGCCGTGCTTAACGGTGATCTCAACCTTAGTGAGTTCCTTATCGCTATTCCAGGAAACGGAGACCTTCTGGTCATTTCCAACCTGACCCATTGCGAATGCAACGACAAGGTAGTTATCGACCTCTACGATAACCTCTTCCTTTTCCTTATCGCCGTCCTTGTCCTCATCGCCGGTGGTTTCATCCTGCTTGGTATCATCCGTCTTTCCTTCATCGGGATCGACGTCGTCGGTCTTATTGCAGGAGATGAAAAACGCCATTGCCATCATAAGAACAAGCAAAAGAGCTATGATTTTTTTCATTTTTTTGTCCTTTCTTGAAAAAATATTGACGACTTTTGTCGTTGAATTAATTATAGCACCATTAAAACTTAATTTCAAGTATTTTAAAAAATTAGTTTGCATACACCAAATATTACCAATATATTTATATGCATATTATATAAAAAATATTATGCAATATAAATAAAAAGGCGGCAGAGCCGCCCGAAGATGACTCTGCCGAAATTATTCTCTGCTTATATCAAAGCGCGTTGCCCTTACCGTCGAAGAGCGGGAGCTTTTCAAGATAGATGATATCGTCTCTTTGTGCGGCGTCTCCCTCTGCGAGGATCGTCAGCTTTCCGACGATCTCTCCGCCCGACTGGCGGACGAGGTTTTCAAGAGAAAGAAGCGAGCCGCCTGTGCTAATTACGTCGTCCACGATAAGCACTCTCTTGCCCTTCATATACTCGGCGTCCTTTCCGTCTACGTAAAGGACCTGCTTTGCCGCCGTTGTGATAGACTGAGTCTCGCACTTAACAACGTCGCTCATATAGAGCTTGACGGACTTTCTCGCAAGCACGTATCTATTCTCGCCGAGAAGCCTTGACATTGCGTGAATAAGCGGAATACCCTTGGATTCGGCGGTGATCATTACGTCATGCTCGGGCGCGAGCTTGACGAGCGCCTCTGCGCATCTTTCGGTAAGCTCAACGTCTCCGAAAAGAATAAATGCAGCGATATTAAGATCGTCTGCGATCGGGCAAAGAGTAAGGTCTCTTTCTATGCCCGCTACCTTTAAATTATAAGTCATAGCGTTTCCTCTCAAAATTTTATTTCCAAGAGAATTTTACACTAATTCGCTCCGCTTTTCAAGGGTATTCGGAAAATTTTTCAAAAATTAATAGAAAAAGTAGTGATTTGAGACGGTGAAGGCGTATTTTCTATTCTGAAGTATCCAAAGAGAGGTCGATTTCGAAGGCTCCATAAAGAAGAGAATATCCGCGCTGACCGAGACTCCTTCAAGGCAGATCTTCGCCGCAAGGATAGCTGAGTAGGTCGGGGATGAATATATCGAGCCGTCCTTCACGGGGCTGAACTGCACTCCGTATTTTCTATCGAATATAACGCCGTAGATAGTATTAGGGTACGCCTTATGGCGGACTCTGTTTAAGACAACGTTGCCGACCGCTATCTG
>JAFTQV010000092.1 GCA_017462605.1 Clostridia bacterium
ACCGAAAAATTCTATAATTACTGCAAGAGCGCAGAGGCGTACAGAGAGTACGTTAAGAGCTTAGCGCAGTAAAACATCCTTCGCGAGCGATCATCGCCTCGCAACGGGGCTGTATCAAAAGCATTTTTGCATTTGCGCAGCCTCGTTTTTTTGTTAAAATATCATAAAAGACAGTACCTCTCGCTCCATAAAATATGTAGAAAAAAAGATTTGCATTTTTTGTTGCTTTGTGTTAAAATATATAAGTTAGAGAAAGATTTTAAAAAGATATTAAAAAGAGGGAAAGAAAATGATTCGTAACGATCTCAGAAATATCGCGATCATTGCGCACGTTGACCACGGAAAGACCACTCTCGTGGACGAGATGCTTCGCCAGGGCGGTATATACCGCGAGAATCAGGAAATGGCAGACAGAGTAATGGACTCGGGCGATCTCGAGCGAGAGCGCGGAATTACCATACTTGCCAAAAACACCGCTATACATTACAAGGACGTTAAGATCAACGTTATCGATACCCCCGGTCACGCGGATTTTGGCGGCGAGGTAGAGCGTATCCTTAAAATGGTAAACGGCGTTATTCTTCTTGTTGACGCCGCAGAGGGCCCCATGCCTCAGACGAGATTCGTGCTTGAAAGAGCGCTCGCTATGAATCATAAGGTCATAGTAGTTGTCAATAAGATAGACCGCCCCGATGCAAGACTTGACGAGATTGCAGACGAGGTGCTGGAGCTTCTTATCGAGCTTGACGCAAGTGACGAGCAGCTCGATTCACCCATGCTCTTCTGCTCGGGCAGAGCGGGAACCGCGTCCTTCGATCCTCACACACCCGGTAAGGATCTCACGCCCCTTCTCGATAAGATAATTGAATATATGCCTGCTCCCGAGGGAGAGGAAGATGACCCCCTTCAGCTTCTCGTTTCCTCGATAGACTACAACGAGTTCGTTGGAAGAATAGGTATAGGAAGAATAGAAAGAGGAGTTATCAAGCAGGGTCAGGGTGTTGCTATCTGCAATTACCACACAGAGGGGAAGACAAGACCCGCAAAGATAGTTTCCATATATCAGTTTGACGGTCTTAAGAGAGTTCCCGTCACGGAAGCGAAGGTTGGAGATATAGTATGCTTCTCGGGCTGCGAGGATATCTCGATAGGAGACACGGTATGCGTGCCCTCGTGCGTTGAGCCTCTTGAATTCGTCAAGGTAAGCGAGCCCACGATGGAGATGACCTTCTCGGTCAACGATTCTCCTTTTGCGGGTAAGGAAGGTAAGTTTGTTACATCGCGCCACCTTCGCGCCCGTCTTTACAGAGAGCTTCTTAAGGACGTTTCTCTCCGTGTTTCGGACGGCGAGACCACCGATAGCTTCAGAGTTGCGGGCAGAGGAGAGATGCACCTTTCGATACTTATTGAAAATATGCGCCGCGAGGGCTATGAGCTTTGCTGCTCCAACCCGAGAGTTCTTTATAAGGAGATAGACGGCGTTAAGTGCGAGCCTATCGAGAACGTTATCATAGACGTTCCCGAGATGTATATGGGCTCGGTCATGGAGAAGCTCGGAGCGAGAAAGGGTATCCTCAACGATATGCAGCTTCACGGAACAAGGCAGAAGCTTTTCTATACCATACCCACAAGATGCCTTTTCGGATACAGAAGCGAGCTTCTGACAGATACTCGCGGAGAAGGACTTATCTCCTCGATCTTCGCAGGCTACGAGCCGTTCAAGGGTGAGATAAAGACCCGCTTTACCTCGTCTCTCGTTGCAAGTGAGAAGGGTGTCTCCACAACTTACGGACTTTATCAGTCACAAGACAGAGGCCCGCTCTTCATCGGACCGGCAACCCCTGTTTACGAGGGTATGATCGTCGGCGAGAACCCCAAGTCGGATGATATCGAGGTCAACGTTTGTAAGGAGAAGCACCTCACCGCTATCCGCTCCTCGGGCGCGGACGAGAAGCTCACTCTCATCACTCCCCGTCAGCTCTCTCTTGAAGAGGCGATCGAGTTTATCAACGATGACGAGCTTATAGAGGTAACGCCTAAGAGCATTCGTCTTCGCAAGGTGGTTCTTGATACGCCCTCGAGAAAGAGAATACAGGCACAGAAGAGAGCCGCTCTTAAAGAAAACAAGTAATTTTGTAAATAATATTAGTCAAAAAGCAGTAGTTTTTGCCTTGATATATGAGGCATTAGCTACTGCTTTTTATATTCCTTGAGTATCCACGATGAGCGCTTCAGTATTATTCCGAGGGCTATGGCATAAGCGGATGCAATAAGAAGCCTTGGCAGAAAAAGATCCTTAAGAATATATATAAGAACACCTTCCGCAAAAAGAAGCAAGAGCGATGAGAATACCCCAATCTCGCTTATCATCGCGCGCCCAAAAATGCGTCTTATATTTACCGACTGAAGTATATATACAAGAATATACGCGCCAAGAGTCAGAGCGGCATAGAGCGTGATACCGCCCGAGGCGGAGAATAGAAGATTTGATAAAAGCAAGAGCAATGCCGGTATAACTCCCGATAATACGACACCGCCGACCCTTTCGCCGGCGATCGCCGCGCTTGACATTACCGATATCAGGGAGAGCGGCAGAGGGCAAAGCGATATTATAAGGACGATAGGCAGCCCCGAGACGTATGACGGCGGAGCAACCACCGAAAGAAGCTCGCGCGAGAAAGCGAGAAATACGCCTATCGCGAGAGCTGATATCTTAAGGAGCGCGTCAAGCGTCTTCGATATCTTACCGTATTCTTCCGCTCGGATCTTACGCATGATCCATGGGCAAAGCGAGCCTAAAACGCCTGATGATACCGCGTTCATCGAAATGCCGAGCGAGTATGCGACGGAATAAACGGCGACAGCTTCATTGCCGAAATGCTCCGATATAAAGCCGCGGCTCAGCTGCGATATAAGCATTATTGATAAATAGTAGGGAAGCAAAGGCGCTGAAAGCTTAAGCAGGTCTCTTACCGATCTTAAAGCAGGTCGGAGCGCCGCTTTTCCGAAAATCTTTTCCAAGCGAAGCTCCCTTATTGCGCCGAAGGTTATCTCAATCAGAAAAAATATCGCCGCCGCAAGCATAATGATAGAGGCAATTCCGATCTTGACCGTTACGTGGTTCCAGGGGGAAAGGGATCTGAGATTTAGCGCGGCGATGCTCGATAGGGGTATGATGAGGCTTTGTATAAGCGATGCCGTAAGCACGCTCTTCCATTTATATAAGAAGCGGCTTTTGGCAAGATAGAGATTTATTATGCCGTTTGATATGCACATTATAAAAAGAAAAAGATCAGAGTAGGGAAATAATTCACCGCCGCCCGTGATGCGTCTTATAATAATAAAAGCGAGGCAGACAAGGGAAGATGAGAGTGCGGTAAGAAGGGATGCGGAAAGAAGAGTCAGGCAGGTCGTCTTTCTCGATTTTTGTATTACTCTTACAAGCACGCCTGCCGAAAGCTCCAGCGAGCCGAGAACGAGCAGGACGGAAAGATAGCTTGTGAAAAGTGAATACGCGCCGTAGTCCGAGGGCGAGAGAAGCCGCGTGAATATCGGGGTGAATATCAGCGCAAGACCCTTTGATAATAGACCCGATGCCGTAAACGCCAATGAAGCCAAGGCAGGCTTATTGATAGAAGGCGCGGCAGCGCGATGATTATTTAAAAAAACTTCCGCTTCTTTTTTCAAGCCGCACCTCCGAATATTTTATCAATAGTATTGTTTGCGGAAGATAGGCGAGATAGAAGTGGGAAAAAATGACGTTTTTGACAAAATAATATCAAACATACTGCATTTTAAAAAGAAAAACAGGGAAATAAACAGATTTTTTGCAGGAAAGATCAAAAAATCTTGCAAAACTATTGATTTTATATAATAAATGTGATAAAATAAGACATAATTTTTTTTGGAGGAATTCATTTTATGTTCAAATCAGAATATTTAAACGACCTTATGGCGCGCGTTGAGAAGAGAAATCCGGGCGAGCCTGAGTTTCATCAGACCGTGCGCGAGGTGCTTGAATCAATAGAGCCCGTTCTCGAGCAGCGCCCCGAATATATCAAGGCAGGAGTTATCGAAAGGCTTGTTGAGCCTGAAAGAATAATTAAATTCAGAGTTCCGTGGGTAGATGATAATGGCAACGTTGTTGTAAACCGCGGCTTCCGCATTCAGTTCAATAGCGCGATAGGACCTTATAAGGGCGGACTTCGATTCCACCCGAGCGTCAATGAGAGCATAATCAAATTCCTCGGCTTCGAGCAGACCTTTAAGAACTCCCTGACAGGACTTCCCATGGGCGGCGGAAAGGGCGGCTCGGACTTTGACCCCAAGGGCAAATCCGATATGGAGGTCATGCGCTTCTGCCAGAGCTTTATGACCGAGCTTTCAAAATACATAGGCGCGGATACAGACGTCCCCGCAGGCGATATCGGAGTCGGCGCAAGAGAGATCGGCTATCTCTTCGGTCAGTATAAGAGACTCAGAGATGAGTTCACAGGCGTTCTCACGGGTAAGGGACTTCCTTACGGCGGCTCGCTTATCCGCCCTGAGGCAACAGGATTCGGAGCGGTATACTATACCGTTGAGATGCTTAAGGATCTCGGCGAGGATATCAAGGGTAAGACCTTTGCTATCTCGGGCTTCGGCAACGTTGCTTGGGGTACCGTTCAGAAGGTCACCGAGCTTGGCGGTAAGGTAGTCACCATTTCGGGTCCTGACGGATACGTTTACGATAAGGACGGCATCAATACCAAGGAGAAGATCGACTTTATGGTCGAGATGAGAGCATCCTGCCGCAATAGAGTTGAGGACTATGCGGATAAGTTCGGCGTTCCCTTCTATAAGGGCGAGAAGCCCTGGGGCGTTAAGGTTGACGTTATCATGCCTTGCGCAACTCAGAACGAGGTCGGTATGGAAGAGGCTGAAAAGATCGTTGCCAACGGCGTTAAGTATTACGTTGAGGTCTCCAATATGCCCACCACCAACGAGGCGGTCGCATACCTTATGGCAAACGGCGTGAAGGTCGCGCCCTCGAAGGCTGTAAACGCGGGCGGAGTTTCCGTTTCGGGTCTTGAGATGTCTCAGAATTCTATGAGATATTCCTGGTCGAGCGAAGAGGTAGACAAGAAGCTCAAGGATATTATGAAGAATATTTACAGAAGCTCGGTCGCTGCCGCTAAGGAATTCGGCATGGAAGGCAATCTTGTTGCGGGTGCCAACATAGCAGGCTTCATAAAGGTTGCGGATGCTATGCTCGCCCAGGGTGTTTGCTAACCCGGACTTGATAATTTTTGTATAAATCACCCCTCGTACCTCTCGACGTATGTAAATACGCCGAATTGAGTATAAAGTAAAAAGGCTTTCTCAAAACAGAGAAAGCCTTTTTGTATTGCCGAATAACGGCATAAAGCAAATAATTATTTACCAATACTCAAATTAACGCCTATTGTTACAGCAAAAGCATAACGAGCGGCATTGAGAGAATTGAGAGAAGCGTTGATACCGCAACGAGGCGGGAAACGTACATTGAATCGCAGTCGAATTTCTCGGCAAACATCGTCGCGCTCGTTGCCGCGGGGGTAGATGCGAGAATGACGGTGACAGTCGCTACCTCGGTGGGAAGAGCAAGACCGATCAATTCAAGCAGCTTGATTATACCTACCATACAAAGGGGGAGAGCGAAGTGCCTGAGCGCAAGGAAGATATACATATACTTGTCCGTAAACGCGCCCTTGAAGCTCATATCGGCAAGCCTTATTCCGATGACGACCATTGAAAGGGGAGCGACGGTATTCTTAAGCATAGTAAGGGAGTCAACAACGAGACCGGGAACGTAGCCGTTGATAGGCAGAACGAAGAAGAGAAGACCGATAAGCGCCGCGATCGTAACGGGGTGAAGGATCGCTTTAAGTATAGAGCCGGATGCATTCTTTACCTTGTCATCGTCTTCCTTATCGGGCAGAAGCTTGGATACCTCTTTGTAATCGTCAACGCCGTCGCTGTTTTTGTCCTTGCCGAAGGTGCATATGCGCACGCCGAGCGACCAGAGGAAGAGATTAAAGGTTATATTGTATATCGATGCGTAAAGGGTAGAGCCGGGATACGTATCCTCAAGCACGACCGTGATAAGCGGAATGCCCATAAACGCCGCGTTTGAAAATATAGTTGCAAACTTAAGCATTCTTGCCTTCGCATCGGGAGCTTTTTTGAAAACAAGTATCGCAACGACCGAGAAAAGCGAGTGCGCGATAAAGGAGAAGAGAAGCACCCAAAGGGAATTGATAAGTATGGTCAGGCTGAAATCCTTAAGGTATGCGAGAAATATCAGGGCAGGCTGGGCAATGTAAAGAACGAAGTTTGAAAGTCCTTTGCCAAATCCGTCTGATATCATATTGAATTTTTTAAGTATCACACCCGGGATCATCATTATAAAGAGGATCGCCACGTTGTAAACAATTTTTAATACAAGCTCCATTTTTTCATATCCTAACTTTTATTTCGAAAGATATTTTAACACTAATAAATAAGAAAGTCAATAGATTTACTTAGAGTATTTTTTCGGAGTCTCACCCGTGATCTCCTTAAATGCGCGGTAAAAGCTCCTTTCGCTTCCGAATCCGCATTCAAGAGCTATATCGATCGCGCTCATATCGCCGTTTTTCAATAGCTCCTTTGCCCGCTCGACTCTTAAGGAGTTGATAAGCTCCGCGAAGCTTATTCCGTTCAGCTTCTCGATAACGTGGGATATATAGCTCGGGCTGTAGCCGAGAGCCATACCGACCGAAGCTCGTGTCAGAGGCTCGGTATAATGCTCGCCGATATACATAATTATCGAGGCGAGAGCGTTGCTTTTTATATTTTCCGAGAGCCTTGGGACCTTTTCCGTGTATTCGCAAAGTATCGTGTATGCAAGAGCCTTTATCTTTAGCGAAAGCGCTTTTTCATTTTCAAGATTGACAACCCTATCGCCAAGATCCGGCGCGTTTTCCCTTAAATACGCGCAAAGACCTTCCGATGCCTTGAAGCCGCACCTCTCACCCTTTATGAGTGAGGAATCGCCCGAGGCAAAGTCGGAAATAAAGCCTCTCGAAACTATAAGAATAAAGCGCCTCGAATCGGGAGAGCAGCGAAAGCTGTGCGGTCGGAAAGAGCTGATGACGGCAACGTCACCCCGAGAAAGCTCCTCTGCCTTTCCGTCTACCTCAAGATAAAGAGTGCCTTCCATTATATACTGCATCTCGGTAAATTGATGTATTCTGGTTGGAAATTCATATGCTCCGTTTGCTATAAAGCACTTCGCGCTTTTGGCGAAGCCGAAGTTTTGCATGGTGATATGCATATAATACCGTCTCTCCTTAAAATAACACTATATGGCATAAAGTATATCATATTTGACATACTTTGTCAATTGTTTTGTGGTATTATGTAATTAGAGAACCAATTTTAATTAAAAAAGGAGAAAACGGTAATGAGCAATAAAAGAAAAATCACTAAAATAGTGGCTTGTCTTTTCCTTGTTGCTCTTCTCACGGTAGCAGTATTTGGCGCAATTTCATCTGCTGCCGATACCGAGGGAAGAACCTTCAAGGGATATACTAAGGCGGCAAGTCAGAGCGAGAGGTTGGAGCTTGCAAAGCCTCTTGAGGAGGTTCCGCTGACATTTGAGGCGACGATCTAGATCGAAAGCACCGCAAATGCCGATTGCCAGGGACCCATTTTGGGTCAGTGGTCGGGCGGAAGCAGTTCAGGCACGAATTGCAT